>CAZMFZ010000048.1:0-20326 GCA_964565665.1 uncultured Bifidobacteriaceae bacterium
TTTTTTTATTGAAGATTGAACGGTATTTCGATGGGTACGGATACCATCCCTCGAACGGATGGTATCCGTATGCTAAAAATCCCATCCCAATTCAGACAAAAAAGAAAAAAAAGAAAAATAGTCAGAATCTGGATTGGCGGGATGGAGGGATAAAAAGGATAAAAAAAATACCGAAAGTATTGATCTCAAAGTTGAAAAAACGCTCACCAAGACACATCCCATAAATCCCGCCCATCCCAATTCAGACAAAATTTAAAATCCCGCCCATCCCAATTCAGACAAAATTTAAAATCCCATTGTACGAAAGTGGTTTCAGTGAAGTTCCAAGCCTTTCCGACTTTAAAAAAAACTTGAGAAGCCAGTAAAAGATTACATTTTTATTATATTTGGCATTAAGGATATAATATTAACTACATCAAACCTTTTATCCAATTTGCCAATTAGAAATACCAAAGAAAAATACCGTAATAAGCCAATAAGGAAGATGGATATTGCCAAGACAAAAAATATATCAAAATGGCTGGACACACTGCATATACAGGTGTGTTATTAGCCCTAGATGAAGCCTTAAAGACCAAAGAAAGACAGAGTTTCTATTGATTGGTATAAAGAAGAATTAGCAAAAGTTGATAAAAAGATGCTAAACTATATAGATGAAGTATTTGAAACTTTACATTTGGTAATGGGATAAGATGGGTTTGGCAAAGAAAAAATAGTGAAAGAAGGCTTCGAAAATGCAGAAAAAGTGATAGCATGGGCACAAAACAAGGAAGTGGCAGCATAATTTAATAAGGGATAGCGTAAATTACCATCCCTTCATTGCGTATAGATACCAACCCTTGAAGGGATAGCATCTATAGAAGTAATTTAGACGGAAGAAGAAAATAATAATATAAGCATACATTTTACAAGTCAATTATGAAAACAATTTTTACACGATTCGCCATTGCGGCATTCATCACTTGCCAGTCTTTTTTGAGTTTTGGACAAGCACCTGTTATCTCTTCAATTCTGCCCTTGGCTGCTCGTCCAGACGAGAAAGTTACATTAACAGGAACTAATTTGAATTTAGTAAATGATATATTGATTTCAAACAATATCATTAACAACAATAGCTTCATCAGCCAAAGTGGAGACAAAATTGAATTCAAATTTGACATCAGCACCAACGTGTTTATTGGGCGACTTACGGTAACTAGTAGTGCTTTTACAGTTGAATCATCAGATGTATTCACCGTATTAGGGCCTGCCACACCTTCGGTAACTGGTATTTCTACACTTACAGGCTTCCCTAAAGACATTATTACCCTAACTGGTAGTGGTTTCAAAAAAGATGGTAATGTACAGAAAATTGCTCTAGGTAGTTTTTCTGATTTAGAGTTTACAATTCTTAACGACAATGTAATTACTCTCAAATTACCATCGTTTACAGAAAACTCAGTTAGTATCACTTCTCCCTTTACATTAAAAAAAGCTCAAAATGTAAAATCTGTAACACAATCTTTTGATTTACTATTCCCATTTGTGTCTATCACGGGCTTTGCCCCTACAAGTGGCAAACCCGGTATACCCATTACTTTCAGTGGGGTCAATCTTAAAAACATCGAATACTTATCTATAAGAGAACAGTCGCAACAGTCATTTAAAAATTTTTTTGATTTAAGCAATGCTATTCTTACTCCTAGTGGTCAATTAATAACTCAAGTACCTGGTTTTATAGATGCAGCTTTTGATAATCCAAGTACTTCTGAATTTATTTATTCTGCTATTAATAATGTTGATATAACAAGACTTGATGAAAAACCAACCGTTTCCACATTTACTTTATTAAAGTATCCAATCCCTAGTATTACTGGTGTTTTTGCCCCTTCCAAAATCTACCCCGATTCTGAGATTACCATTACAGGTTTTAACTTATCTGTTCTAAATACAAGTAAATTTCCAATTGATGAAATTCAGGTAAATTCTGTAAATGTAATATCTGATAACATCCTCATAGTAACTCCTAGAGTATTGAATATAAAAACCACCATTACTTCTCAAATTAAACTATATCCATTTTTTGTAGATGCTTTTACCTCTATTAACAGAGAATTTGATGCCCAATACAGTTTGACCACCACAGGTTCATATACCATTCACCCTTACGATGGCGCTGTTACTATATTAGGTATTGATAAGCAAAGCTATAGCTCTACAGATTTTATGGTGCTCACCATTTTGGCTTCTGGCGGTTTCAATTCCGACAATTTTGATTTTAGTGACAATTTCAACAAATATGTTCTCCAAATATCTGAACCAAATGGAAATTTTAAAGAAAATACTATTAATCCAAATGCTAATAGTAGTTTTAATTATACATTTTACAACGAGATTTTCAGATTTAAAGCCATCAAACCTGGTATCAATATTGTTAAAACACCTATATTAGGAACTTTGGGCAATAGAACAATTACTGTTAATGAATCAACCTATATTTTTAATAATGATATTCTTAGTGGAAGCAATTATAAAATCAGATTTGTAGAATTTGAATTTAATTTTAATATAAGCCCACCAGGTTTAAATTTTGTATCTAATACCATTACAGGTATCAACTATACTCGTAAACCTTTCTTTGGCAATTCTATTAGTTTTTCACCAACCTCAGGTCCTGCTGGTACAGTAATAGAAATAGCAGGTTACGATTTTACAGATGTAAATATTAAAAATGTCTATTTTGATACCTCTATTCCAGCTGCTGGTTTTCAAGTATCTGAAACTAAGATTACCGCAACCGTTCCCTCAGACAATCTCTTTGGTAAAATAAAAGTTGTTTATAACAACGGTAGTGATAGTATTTTAACAGAAGCTAACTTCAATGAATTTGATAATATTGAAATAGTAAATCCAAGTGACAAATTATTCACTTTTAATCCAAGTTTTGATTTGAATCTTGGTGACTCTGTTAGTGTGGAATTTAAAGAATTGGAAAATGAAGCTGACTTAAATATTTCTATTCAATTATCAGATGCCAATGGTAGTTTTATTAACCCTACTATTATTGGAACTTTATCCATAGATGGAATTATACCTATAAATCGTCCATCAAATAACAGTAATATTTTCTATGATAAAACTTACAGTATTTTAGGAATAATACCTACTAATATTCCTGATTCTAAAAATTATAGAGCTCGAATTTTAATTGAAAATTTATTAGAAGCTGCCATTGGATACTCAGGAGAACTGTTCAACCTTACTATCAATGGTAATACTATTGTTCCAGACTTTTCTTTCACTATCTCTATACCCGATAGTTTAAAGCCTGTTATAGATTCTTATTATGGTTCGCTGCCTATTGAAGTGGCTTTTGCCCCAACTACTTTAGATTCGGAATTTCAACAAGTTTTCTTTTTTAGTTCAGATACAAATATTGCCATAGTAGAGGTTTTTTACGACTTCCCTACTCCTATAGATACTACTGGTTTCAATCCAAATCCAAATCAAACATTTCCAGGTTTCAATCCAAATCCAAATCAAACATTTCTAGGATTTAATCCAAATCCAAATCAAACATTTCTAGGATTTAATCCAAATATTTCAAACACAGGAATATACTTCCCCGGTAGTACAGTTTTTGTATCTGGTCGTAAAGATGGTGTAGTAACCATAACAGGGGTTTCTATCTTTAACCCTACTGTAACTAGTGCCCTTGTCATTACGGTTACCAACCAATCTATAGTTAGCTTCGAAATATTGGTTACCGACTTAGATGGTTTTGCAGACAGTCTTTTCATTGACACCCTAGATGGTAGTCTTCAACTGGTAGCTAAGTTTGTTCCATTTGATATTCCTGCAAATCTTCAAAAAGTAAAATGGTCAGTTTCGGATACCCTGTTGGCTTCTATCACTCCAGCTGGTTTATTGACAGGCAAGCGCAACGGAATAGTTACTGTATCTGTTACCTCTACAGTATTCTCTACTATAGTTGGAATAGTAAATGTAGAACTTACCAATCAATACGAACCTGTGGTGGGCATGACTTTGTTTGCAGACGATGATTCGACAGATATATTCCCCAAAGCTTTTGAAATTATGCCTATCAATGCGGGCTTTATTCCTGAAAATGCCACCAATCAACGCTACAGATTACAACTCATTCAGTCTGCCCAATTGATTGTGGAGACAGATACAGTCGAACATCTTTTTGAATTCTTGCCTAATGTAAATGCCAATGGCACGGCAACAATCATTGGTACATCGCTCGACAACCCTACCGTGACTAGCACCATAGTAATATATATAATTGGACAAGAAGTAGCCGCTAGCGATACTATCACCCCACGCTTTGTTGGTTCTCCGAATGCACCTTCAAATATTCCTAATCCTTGCGAGGCATCACTTGAACTCTTTATTGATACCACGGGAAACAAATACTTGGGCTTTCAATGGTATTATGTGTCGCCAACTGGCGATACAGCCAAAGTGGTGAATGCCGATAAGGCTGAGTTTAGGCCAGTAGTGCAGGGTAATTATTTTGTACAAGCATTCGACAGCACCTTCAATTATGAATACAAATCGTTTCCGCTTACTGTGGTAGGCCCAGGCAGACCTTTGGTTGAGCGTCCTGGAGAAGATGATATAGAGGCAGACACAGTGCTAATAACCTCTGAAGCCGACAAATACCAGTGGTTTGTAGATGGCAAATTGATAAAAGGAGCTACGGTCAAAGAACTGCGTGTGTATTACAATGGCAAATACTATGTATCAATTTCAGATGGTAAAAATTGCAAAACAGTTTCTGAGAAGGTAGATTTTAATAGAACTGATTTTGTACCCATAGGGAGGGCAGGCTTGTATGAAAAAGATGGCATAATTGAAAATTATGGTAAACCAAGCCATAGCTTGCTTTTGTATCCCAATCCTGCAACTGATGAATTTACTATACAATACCAATCAGATAGCAAACGCACTATTACAGTACAATTGTTTAATACTTTCGGACAAGAAGTAAATCTAAAATCATATCCTTATTCCAAAAATCAAGTTCGATTGGTTAAATTTCAAAGTTTGGGAATGAACCCAGGCCTTTACTATGTGAAAGTTACAGACGGAGATGAAGTTTCTAAAAGCAAAATTTTGATAAAATAATATTCGTAGTAACTCAGAAAATACATAATGCTTTTATTATAATGAAGAACATATCAACCTATATCAAAAATAAAAAATCAATGGCTAATAAAGGATTATTAGTTTTTACAATGGCTGTGCTTTTTTTAGGTTGCCAATCAAAAACTGAAGTAACCATTGCACCGCAAGATTTGATTTTAACTGTTTACGGCATTGATGGGAAACCCCAACCCAATGCTCAAGTGGCCTTATTTGACAATCGAAATACTTTCTATACACAGAATAGTACATTTGGCACCAATGGGGCAGTACGGCTGGGCATAACAGATGTAGAAGGTGGAGTGAAATTTGATAGCCTAAGAACAGATGTAAATTATTATGTGTTGGCCTATACTATAGATTCGTCAAAGTTTATAAATGAGGGATACAGAATATATAATGACAATAGCCGGACTGGGTTTGAGTTTTTACAAAAGCTTAACAAAAGTTCTACTACTTATGCCTCCGTAGATTTACTTCCAGCCGAGGCTTTGGTTTCGTTTTATGCTGATAATTTCAATAACGAAGCCATTCCTGTAAATATTTTTGTAGGCAGCAATAAGCTAGGGTCAATAAATTTAATACGAACAACCACAGATCCTGTACCTCTAAATCCATCTTCAAACCCTATTCAAAATGGGGTGATTTCTACAAAAATAAGGTTAGGATTAAAGTCAGAATCTATTTCATTTGTGAATAATTATCAATGTCTTGTTATTCCAAATTTAAATGTAATTCCTGGCGGATTTACCCCTCTGAATGTAAATCAGTGCGATAATGGAGGAGTTTCTTTTTGGACTTCAGTTAAAAATGATATACATATACCTATTATTGTGACTTTAAACTCTGTCGTTGACACATTAAAAACTGTTTCTATAAGAACACCCACAGATTTTAATTCTCCGAATGTATTAAGTAAAAGTATAGAAGTAGGGAACTATATTTATTATGCCATCTCGAAAGGAAAAAATTGTATTTGGCAAGGCTCATTTGCAATAACGAAAAAAGAAATAAAGTTTATTGAGTTACCGATAGAACAATGTAAATAAAATCTTTTCATAAACTAGAAAATACGTTATATAGTATGTCTTTAAACTTTACAAAAAGATTAAATTGGTTTATTTATTTATTTTTAGGGATATGTTTCTCTGTGAATGCCCAAATTATAGATGTGTTGCAAGGCCATATTGGTACAGCTATATTTCCGGTTACCGAATCGCTTAATTTTCAATCTGGAAAGCCGGAAAATATATACGGTGCGTATGCCCCAGCCCAAACTTTAGGCTTGGGAGCTTCAAAATTTTTAACTGATAAGTGGCAGTTGAATGGCACGGCAGAGGTGATGAATACCTTTAAACCGAATTACAACCTTATCTCTCAAAAAACTTCATTAAACCTAAAATACAATCTAATAGCCCCAGACGTGTATCGGTTTTCTCCATATCTTATTGGCGGTGGAAACTTTAGCATTATTTATTTGTCGCAAGGAAATTTTGTACGTGAATATATTCCTGGTGGAGAATACGATGGAGCGGGAAACGTAAATGTTCAGCAAATCACCTACAGAGAGCCCAGCTATAATTTCTCATCGTTTGCTTATGGAGGCAGTATAGGTGGCGGACTTGATATCAACGTTTTTGAGATTGTGAGTATTTTTGGCGAACTGACCTACAACTACATCCTCACCACCAAATCGGGCTTGCAAACTGAGTATAACAAATATAATGTGGGCTTTGAAAACAAGGCCGATCTTGCCTACACCAGCTTTAATGTAGGTGTGCGGTTGTATATGTATTAAAGAACTTTCGATTATTTGAACCGCTCGAAAGGTTCTTTAGCCACTGATTTACCTCGTTAATCTTTCTATTTGAGGATAAATCCATACGCGTATCTTTTTGAAGATAGTAAAAATTCTGGATGAGGCATTCCTTTATTGTCCCAACTGTCGTCACCCCCTACCCCAATTTGCTTGTAATCAATATTCAAGTTCACAATAGCTGATGGTTTTAAGTCGTAGGTGTGTCTGGCCAACTCAATATCTCTTTGTGCATAAGGAAGTGCGGAAATATTCAGCAGTTGATTGGCGATAATTTTAAGGCTTTTGCCCTCCTTATTTTGCAATTCTGCGAATCGCACATCGCATTTGTTGCCACTTTCCTGCGGATTTTCAAACAATACAAACTCTTTCCTCACCGAGGCTTTGTACAACCCAATGGCTCCGCTGGTTTTGCGATCATCGTAGGTGTCGTGTGGGCCACAGCCAAACCACGAAAAGCCATCAAAAGCAGCTGAGAGGTGCATTTGCATTCCTACTCTAGGTATAAATGGAGCCTTTTCATTTTTATCAATCTGGTAAAATACAGCTATTTCTCCCAACCCATTTATGGTATAATTGATATAGAGTTTAGCCAAAGTATCTACCTGAAAAATAGTTTTGATTTCAGCATTTTGGTCGTTGAGCTTATTTACCGAAAACTGCTCTAACTTCATCCTTGAAGCTGCATTTTGCCAAACTCTTGTGATTTTAGCTGTTCCGGTAAGGCTATCATTATCAGTTTGAGCTCTCCAAAAATTAGGTTGTAATGGCTTTTTTATTAATTCAATATTCTGTTTGATAAATGAAAACAAGAAGCCGCTATTTTTATCAAATGTAATCTCAGATTGCTTTGATATGAACTTGACCTCAATAACAGAGGAGGTAAATGCTACTTCAGGAATGGTTATTTTTTTACTCTCTTCAGCCTTGTATAAAGGTAATTTGAACTGCTCCCAAGCAACTTCATGCCCAACCTCAGCCCAATTTTTACCATTTTTGAGTTTGAAACGCAGGGTAATAAAATATTCAGCTCCCAATTTTGGGCTAATTTTCTTCGCAGGGATTGAAATAGTAGCTGAATCGGTAGGTAATAAATTTACAGAAGGCATTCTACCTTTTTGAATTGCCACTCCATTTTCATCTATTTGCCATTCAATCTCAAATTCATTGAGATTAGTAAAGCTGTATTTATTTAATATCTTGAACTTAAAACCTTGAATGTCAACAGGTTTTACTTTAATATTCTGCATTACTTTTTTAAATTCCCAAATAGCAGGCTTTACAGTTCGGTCGGGGAACACTACACCATTGAGGCAGAAATTACCGTCATTGATAGGTTCTCCATGGTCGCCACCGTAGCCCCAGTACGATTGTCCGTCTTTTGTTTTCATTTTTAGGCCTTGGTCTACCCAATCCCAAACATAGCCACCAATCATTCTTGGGTTTGAATAAAAAGAATTCCAAAATTCAGCAAGGTTTCCAGTAGAATTTCCCATAGAATGGGCATACTCGCAGTAAATAATTGGTCGAGTATCGCCATTTTCATTTATTTTCAACATCATTGGCAATGGGTAGTACATTCTACTGTACATATCTACAAAAGAAGGGTCGAATAATTGCGTGCTATGCCAATTGTAAGTAGCACCTTCATAGTGGATTGGGCGAGATGGATCGTAGTTTTTCATCCAACCCGACATGGCAGCATGATTTGGCCCCATACCCGATTCATTGCCAAGCGACCAAAAAATAATGCTCGGATGGTTCTTGTCTCTTTCTACCATTCTTATAGCACGCTCAAGATAAGCACCTGCCCAATCTGGGTGCAACGATAAATATGACCCTAATCCGTGGGTTTCGACATTGGCTTCATCCATCAGGTAAATGCCATATTCATCGCATAGTTCGTACCAACGCTCATCGTTGGGGTAATGGCTATTGCGAACCGCATTAAAATTAAATTGTTTCATAAGCCTAATATCTTCAATCATAGAAGCTTCTGTGAGAACTTTCCCATTATTTTGATCAAATTCATGGCGGTTTGTACCTTGAATCAATGTTTTTTGCCCATTTACTTTTAAGCCAAACGACCCAATTTCAATTTTTCGGAAACCTACTTTACAACTTCTTACCTCAGCCACTTTTCCTATAGAATCAATAAGTGAAATTGTGCAAGTATACAAATTGGGAGATTCAGAACTCCATTTTTTAGGATTTTGCACTTCTGCTATCATCTGCATTTCAGGCATTCCCTTTTGGTTGAATTGATAATTTACTGCATGCTCAAGATTTTGAATTACCGTTTTTTGAAGTGGATTATCGAAAATAGGCTTTTGATTTTCATCATACAATTGGGCAGAAATTTTCCATCCCTTGGCACTGAGCTTAGTAAACCCATCGGTTTTGGCTAATATTTTCAATATGCCATATTTGTAGCCAGAATCAAGCTCGCCATTCACAAAAAAATCGGATAAAAAACCTTTTGGCACGGTCTCGATGAAAACATCGCGTTGTATGCCGCTCAATCGCCAATGGTCTTGGTCTTCTACATAGCTGCCATCAGACCAACGAAATACTTTTACTGCCAAGATATTTTCACCTGGTTTCAAATATGAGGTAATATCAAAATGCGAATTCAAATAGCTATCTTCACTATAGCCTACTTCTTTACCATTTATCCACACATAAAAAGCTGATGAAACTGCCCCGAAATGAAGAATCGTTCGCATATTTTTGAAATATTCAGGCAATTCAAATGTTTTAATATAGCAGCCCACAGGATTATCTGCATGAGCTATAAAAGGAGGATTTACCACAAATGGGTATTTGATGTTGGTGTAAATGGCTGTGCCATAGCCTTTTAGTTCCCAGTTAGATGGCACATCTATGTTATCCCATTGAGTAGCGTTGAAATCAGTAGTAAAAAAATTAGCAGGTGCTTTTTCTGGCGTAGCCGAAAAGTTGAACTTCCAACTTCCATTCAAAGATTTTATTCTGGCAGATTGCGTGCCTTTTATAGTCAATGCCGATTTTTCATCTGGGAATGAATAGCTAGTGGCTCGCATTGGTAGTCGATTTAAACTATTCATTTGTGGATTTTCCCAAAAAAAATCGGAAAATTGCTGAGCTAATGCAAAACAGCTACACAGGATTAGGGTTGTAATGGAGGTTAATTTTTTCATTTTTAGTATTGAATAGATTCTTCATTCAAAATTAATACTTTTTCAATACAGATTTTAATTATTCAAAGCCATGACATTAAAGGAATTGGAAAAAATTGTAGCTGGTGGCGAAGGAAGATTTGTAGAATTCAAACACAAAATCAATTTCCCTGATAAAATTGCCAGAGAAATTGTTGCATTTGCCAATACTAAAGGTGGAAAATTATTTGTAGGGGTAGATGACAACAAACAAATATTCGGGCTTAAAAATGCAGATGAAGAGGTGTATGCAATTCAGCAACTCGTTCGCAATTTCATCAAATATCCTCTTGATTATCAATTGATTAGAATACAAAATCATCCTAAAAAGGAAGTGATTTGTATTGAAATTCCTGAGGCGAAAAGAAAGCCCAATTTTGCGATGGAATCGGTAAAAGACAGGTTTGGGATTGCTTATGTGCGGGTGGCCGATAAAAGTGTAAAGGCCAGCGAAGAGATGATAAAAATATTGAAATTACAAGCTCAAAATACGGAAGGCAGGCTTTTGACTTTTGGAGAAAATGAAAAGAAACTGATGCAGCTTACGACTCAATTTCCCGAATTAACATTGAAGCTGGTATCAGAAAAGCTGCTAATGAGTGTAAATACAGCCTCTGATTTACTCATAAACTTGGTGTTGGCAAGTGTGTTGGAAATAATTCCTGAAGAAGGCAAAGATGATAGGTATTTGGTAGTAAAATTTTAAAGAATTGAGTTATGCCCCTTACAATTATTCCTCTATTTTCAACAATTCCCATCTACATCGCATACTACACCCTCCATTTGAGGGAAATCTTCAGCTTTCAGTGAAGTAAAGGCATCTCTAAACATATCTGCTGGTTGAGCACCAGAAATGCCATATTTATTGTTGATAATAAAAAACGGAACACCCGAAATGCCCATTTGTTGGTATTCTTTAATTTCTTTTTTTACCCTATTTGCCAACTCTTCATTGTCCAGTATGGCAAATACTTTTTCTTTATCCCAACCAAAACCAGCCATTACATGGGCAATGTTATCTCTGGCTGCCATATCAACTGGTATTACCATATAAGCTTCAAAAAGTGCCTGTTTTACAGCCAATTGTATGCCTTCTTCTTTGGCAATATGAAGAATAGCGTGTAAACCAAGGGTATTGATGGCTTTGGGAATTTGCTTAAATTTAAAGTCTACCTCTACTGAAGCACCGGCTTGTTCCACATGGCTGAATATTTCTTCCATTCTTTCTTCACTTCCAAATTTTTTGATAAAGTGTGTGCGTTGATCTGTACCCAATTCGGGAACAGAAGCATCCAATTGAAAAGGATGGAAATTTACTTCGAAATTGTATTCGTCTTTCAAAGTTTCCATTGCTTTTTCAAGGCGTTTTTTACCCACGTAGCACCATGGGCATACTACATCTGAAACAATATCTACTGAAATAGTTTTTTTATTGAGATTAAGGAGCTGCATTGGGGTTTGATTTTCTACTTCAACATAAAAACTTGCACTTTAATTCCCTTTGAAAACAACAAATTTGAAGCGTAAGCCTACCTCAAGGCGATTCAATTAGAAAAGTACCAGTGGCTTTAGCAATTCAATATAGTCTTTTATTGCATTTTCAATTTCACTAATGTAAATATATTCATCAGCAGTGTGAGAACGAGCTGAATCGCCAGGCCCAATTTTAAGTGAAGGGCAATCCATCAAGGCCTGATCGGAAGTGGTGGGAGAAGCATACGTTTTCTTGCCCATTTTTAGTCCTTGAAGCACTATTTTATGGTTTTTATTGATGCTAGATGGTTTCAATCGCACGCTTCTTGGGTATATTTCAGAAACCAAATTGGCTTTTAAAATTTCAATAATTTCATCGTTTTTGTAAGCATCTGTTACCCTAATATCGATAGTAAAACTGCATTTGTCGGGAATTACATTGTGCTGTGTGCCTGCATTGATAATGGTAACACTCATTTTTACCGCACCAAGCAACTCCGATATTTTAGGAAATTGAAAGTTTTTTATCCATTCCATATCTTTCAAAGCTTTGTAAATGGCATTGTCACCTTCATTTCTGGCTGCGTGACCAGATGTGCCTTGTGCTACACAATCAATTACCATCAGTCCTTTTTCAGCTATGGCCAAATCCATAAGCGTAGGCTCGCCAACTATAGCGAAAGCAATGGGTTGCAATTCATGCCAGATCAATTCTACTCCGTTCTGCCCTGATATTTCTTCTTCAGCAGAGGCAGCCAATAGAAAATTGTAGGCCAAATTTTCTTTATCATAAAAATAGATAAATGTACTTATTAGCGATACCAACGCACCTCCAGCATCGTTGCTTCCTAGTCCAAAAAGCTTTCCATTTTTCTCAATGGCTGAAAAAGGATGCAGCGTATAGCCAGAATTGGGCATTACCGTATCGTGATGCGAATTGAGCAAAATAGTGGGCTTCGAAAGATCAAAGTATTTGTTTTTGGCCCAAATATTATTGAGTTTCCTTTCTGTATTTATGCCTCTTGCTTCCAAAAATGCTTCTATAGTGTCGGCAGTTTTATCTTCTTCTTTGCTAAATGAGGGTATTTCTATAAGTTTTTTGAGCAAGCCGATGGCATCGGCTTGTAATGTTGTTATTTCCATTAATTGCTATTCTATTTTTACCCAATTTTATTTGCCTACGAAATATTTTTACAAAGTCACATTTTTCGAAGCAGGGCAGCTGCTCGTAAAGTAAATGTGATTCTGAAGTTATTTAGATATTGTCGTTCCTGCATTTTGAAAATCGCTCAAATCTTCAGCCATACATATTTTCACTTCTTTTACGCCTTCAGCTATAGATTTGAAAGCATTGTCAAGCTTCGGAATCATTCCTTTATTTACTATGCCAGATGCTTTCAATGCTACATATTTTTCTTGGTTAATGGTTTTTATAAGTGAATTATCATCATTTACATCATGCAAAACCCCCTTTTTCTCAAAGCAATATACCGAATGTACTTCGTTTCCATCTGCTGCCATAGCACTAGCCAAATAAGCCGCAATGGTATCGGCATTGGTATTGAGCAAGTTGCCATTTCCATCATGGGTTAGAGCACACAATACCGGTATTAATCCATTATTCAAGAATAGTTTCAAATCATGAACATTTACACTTTCTATATCGCCAACAAATCCCCAATCTACTTTTTCGTCTTTTCTTTTTGTGGCAGAAATAATATTTGCATCGGCACCAGTAAGCCCTATGGCATTGCATTGCAGAGCTTGCAACTGAGCCACTATATTTTTATTTATAAGGCCAGCATACACCATAGTTACGATTTTAAGCGTTTCTGCATCAGTTACACGTTTTCCATCTATCATTTGAGCTTTTATACCAAGCGTTTCCGCCATTTCTGTAGCTATTTTCCCGCCCCCATGTATGAGTATTTTTTGTCCATCAAGCTTCCCAAAATCTACAAGAAATTGATTTAATTTAGCAGGATTGTCAATAATATTTCCGCCTATTTTAATGATTTTGATGCTACTCATCAGTATTTTTTTATTTTTGGCAAAAGTAATTTGATAATTATCATTTTCCAATTAGTGCATATTTCATCTAAAATTGGGCTTTTTAATTTCATACTCGCCTCTTTAAATTAATATTTTATATCTTCGTATTGACTTAAAATTCCCAAACTTATGAAGCGTATTGCATTCTGCCTGTTTTTTTTTATCTCATTGATTGCTGCGTATGCACAATCGGGCTATAAGACAATTGAGAAAAGTGGTAAAAAACCTGATTGGCTTAATGGAGCCGATGAAAACTATATCATTACATATGGCTTTGGCCCTACTTCTGAAGCCGCAAAAGAGCAATGCCTTGCCAACATTCGCACCAACATAGCCAGTGCTATTGCCATTCAGGTGAGCAGCAAAACTAAAATTGATATTTCTACCAAAAATGGCAAATCGGATGAGAGTTTTAAATATGCTATCGAGTCGCAAACGGCAAATATCCCTTCGCTCAATGGCATTTCCATCAACAAGGCCAAAGATTACTATTGGGAAAAACTCATTGATAAGCAGAAAAATATAATGTTTGGTTACCATATTAAATATCCGTTTTCAAAAGCAGAACTTGGGAGTTTGATTGAAGAATACGAAACCATGGATAGGGAAAACACACTAAAAATCAAACAATTTGAGCGAATGATAGATACCACTACCTCATTTGAAAGATTAGAATCATTTATTGTAGAAATGGAAAACCTTAAAACGAGACTAATTGACGATAGAAAAGATAAAATAGAGGCTTTGATGGAAAGATTGAAAGCAACCAACCATCCTTACAGTATCAAACCCATTGCAAATAATGCAGGCGAACTCAGTTTTGAAATTGCAAACTCAGAAGGAAGAAGCATAAGAATTTCTTCAAGACCAACATTTTCTTCCAGATGTGCAAAGCTGAAAAGCTTCGAAGCTATAGATAATATTTACATGCTCAACTATGAATATGATTTATGTAAATATGTAGATGTTCCACAACTCAAACTCACTTACGAAGTGGCAGGCAGGAAATTTGAGTTTATTCATTCTATTGATGTAAACTTGAATAAAGTGGAATTGAGCATGGCAGGTGATGTAACGATAAAAGGCCTTACGCAAAACCCTGACGAAATACTCGAATCGGAGTGTGAATTAAACTTGCAGTCGAAATTTAATTACCCCTTCAAGCTTAAATCTTTACAATTGAAAATAGACAATGAAGCTCCGATTGTGGCAAATAATATTGATGTAACGGTAAGCAAATCAGGCACTTTTAAAATTATTTTTAGGAATAACAAACCACTAAACAAAAATCTCTATTCACACAAAACCAAGGCATTTCCTTATGTATCGTGCCTTATTCAATATTATAATATTAATACCAAGAAAGATGGTGTGGTGCATTTATCAAACCAGAGGTATAGCACAGATTGGTAAAATCGCTACTACCTATTTTTATTCTATCGCTACTTTGGCTACTCTTTGCGAATTGCCCGAAGAAATTATCAAAAAGTAAATTCCTTTATTGTGGATTAAAATTGGCTGTGGATTTTTATTTACAGCAATCAATTCAACATCACCTAAAGTATTTATAATTTTTATGGTTGAATTGATAGCCGCATCTACATGAAAATTTCCATTGCTAGGGTTAGGATATGCCAACGCCCTTTCACCAATATTAAAATGGGTTAAAGCTAAAGTTTTACTTGTATCAATTGTTTCATTTGTATCAGAAATTGAAGAGGTAATTTCCAACAAACGTAGCACCACAGGTGCTGCATTGAAGTTTTCATTGCCCGATTGCGAACCTGAGATAGAAACAATACCCAAACTATCAATTTGCAAAACCGCTACTTCACCTTCGAATGATTGAAGTCGAGCTTTTCCTTTTATTTCTAGCTCTACCGGCAAGCCTGAGCTTGATTTTATACCAAACACTGACAAATACCCAACAGAATTTCCTAATTTGTAATTGGGAATGGAGGGAAATGAAATGGTTTGATTTGATTTTGTAATAGTTATGTTTCCTGCAATTGTAGTAATATCATAATTAGAAGCCGATTCACCTAAAAATGAAATTAGAATAGGATAGTCGCCAACAGATGAAAGCGTGGTAGCATTGGTGTAAAATACAACCCCCACACTTGCCAAACTAGCTGCACCTAAAATAGAGCCGGTGATCGGTGGATTTTCAATACCATAAATTTTAGAATAATTAAATGAAGTAATGGTAACGGGAAGAGGTTCTATCTCTAAATAAGAAGTGATATTTACAGCTTCGTAGTTTGGACTAATTGCCATACTACCGGTAATACTAGCCGATCCAATGCCAATTATTTTAATGGTGTTGCCTACAATCGATATTACCCCCTGCGATGGTGTGCTGCTGGCATTAATCACTACATTATTTTCAACATTGTTGCCCGTAATTGTAAATGCAGCAGCTCCAAATTGCAATGCGGTCGTTCCTTCATTTATGCCAATGATGGTTTGTGCCTTTTTCAAGTAATTGAATGAAATAGGGCTTACTGCAATTTGGGAAATACCAGAAATGGTAAGCAAACCCGATTTAATATAGGAAGGAATTTTTACTAATATAAGATTTTCACCCATTACTGAAATTGAAGTAGTAGCATTAACTTGATTCACAAATACACTAGGGAAATCTACATTTAAAATTGTACCTAAATCAGTACCCAAAACACTTATAATACTCCCTGCTTGGGCTGAATTGGGTAAAATATCTGTTATAACCGGTTGATTGTATGTTTTCAATTCACTCCCGTATATTTTACTTTTGGGAACTAATAATAAGAAAGAAAATAAGGGAAATATAAAATAACGATTTGAGAATCGAAAGTCTAAATTGTAAAGTACAATTTTCATTTTGGTAGCTATTTAGTAACGTAATTCTAAGGTAAAAGAACTGTAAATACAATACTCTAATCGAAAACTTTAAAATATTATACTACATCTTAAAAGGATTATATTTAGGGTAACTTTACAATTTAGTTTCCAAAATTTATATGTTATAATTTCAAAAATAGCAGCTGCAGGCAGATGAGAGCCTAATATTATGTTCCAGTCATCTAATATTCCCACTAAATATAATGCCACAAGCCGATTTTTAAAAATGTGAAGCCACGCTGAAAGGCTATATTTGCACTTATGCGAATAACAAAAGAATCTATCGACCAAATATATGCTGCGATTGACGTGGTGGAAGTGGTAGGCGATTTTGTGAATCTAAAAAAAAGGGGGGCTAATTTTGCAGGGTTATCGCCCTTCACATCAGAAAAAACACCTTCATTTTATGTATCGCCAGCCAAACAGATATTCAAATGTTTCAGCACGGGTATTGGTGGCGATGCAGTTAAGTTCTTGATGGAGGCAGATAAGCTCACGTATGTAGAGGCACTGAAATATCTCGCAAAGAAATATGGCATTGAGCTGCAATTCGATCAGCAACTTACAGACGAGCAAAACCAAGAGCAATCTGAGCGTGACGCTTTGTACATTGTGCTGGAATATGCCAAAAACTATTATCAAAACTGCCTAAATGAGCACTCAGATGGCAAAGCCATTGGCATGACGTATTTCAAAGAGCGTGGGCTTAATGACAAAACTATCAAAGATTTTGAGCTGGGTTTTGCCCTTGATGGCTGGGAAAATTTTAAACTTGAGGCATTAAAAAACCAATACAGTATAGATATTCTCGAAAAGGCGGGCCTGATAAAAATTGCTGAAAATGGCAAAAAATTCGATTTTTTCAGGAATAGGGTAATGTTTCCTATTCAAAATAGCAGTGGAAAAGTGGTAGCATTGGCAGCAAGAATATTGGGAAATGAAAAAGGGACTGCCAAATACATCAATTCGCCTGAAAGTGAGCTTTACCACAAAAGCTATATTCTCTATGGCTTGCATCAAGCCAAAAACACCATTCGATCGGAAGACAATTGCCTGCTTGTAGAAGGCTACATGGATGTGATTTCGCTTTATCAGGCTGGAATTACCAATGCCGTGGCCTCCTCAGGCACTTCGCTCACTATGGAACAGGTAAAGTTGATAAACCGCTACACTAAAAATGTAACAGTGCTTTATGATGGCGATGCTGCCGGCATAAAAGCAGCCATTCGGGGCACAGATTTGATTCTTGATAGCGGCCTTAATATTAAGGTATTGCTATTTCCCGATGGGCACGACCCCGATAGTTTTGTACAGGAAGTGGGGGCTACGGAATTTCGCAATTACATGAAAGTTCACGCGAAAGACTTCATCACGTTTAAAACGGAAGCTTTGCTGAAAGAATCAGACAAAGACCCATTGCGAAAAGCCGAGGTAATTCGCGAAGTGGTGGGTAGCATTGCCAAAGTGCAAGACAGTATTCAGCGTGCTTTGTATTTCAAGCGCTGCAGCCAACTACTGGAAATAGACGAACAAGTAATCATTTCCGAATACAATAAAATACAGCTTGAGAACAGAAAAAATCAGGTTGAAAAAGTTAAAAAAGATGAAAACATTAATACGGAATTAAATGCTGAAACAGCACCCTCTCCCACCCTACCTGACACCATAGAATTGATAGGCGATGAAGTGGTGGAAAGGGAAATACTGCGAATACTGATAGAATATGCAGATTTTCCCATTGATGAGCAAACTAGATTATACAAAAGTCTCTTTGAATATTTGCAGAATATTGAGTTTAAAAACCAAATAGTGTCTCGCATATTCACTCTTTTTCAAGAAGAATTGATGAATGGCAATATTGCTGGGCTTGATTATTTTTTAACGCATCCGGAAAAGGAAATAGAACAATATCTGGTTGATTTGATTTCAGATAAATACGAGCTTTCGGAAGTGTGGGAAAATAAACTCAACATTTATATTCCCGCCAAAGATGCCGATAAAATGCTCCTGCTTAATAAAATATTGGCTCGCATGAACTTTGAAAAATTGAACCAAGAGTACAAAAGAGTTTCAAAGCAGCTGCAAAATACAGCTATCGACCTAAGCGAAGAAAACGAAATATACGAAAAACAAACAGCCATGAAATCGTATTTGAAATTGTATGCTAAAGAAATTGGCGATATGGTGGTAAGTGCTTAATCCATTGCTCAATACATTTTGTCATTTTTTACGATAATCAAATTCCCACCAATTAATCGTAACTTGCAGCAAAATACAAGCCTAATTACTGGCATAACTCATTTTCATGCAATTCGAATCGTTACAACTTATCGACCCTATTCTTAAATCCCTTAAAGAAGAAGGCTACACCATCCCAACTCCCATTCAAGCTCAGGCCATTCCCATTGTGTTGCAAGGTAAAGATTTGCTTGGTTGTGCTCAGACAGGCACAGGAAAAACCGCTGCTTTTGCAATTCCCATTATTCAATTATTATCCACAGAAAGAATTACAAGCCAAAGAAGAAAAATCAGAAGCTTGATTGTGACCCCAACCCGAGAATTAGCCATTCAAATTGGTGAAAGTTTCAAAGCTTATGGCCGCCATGCAGGGCTGAACTCTACTGTTATTTTTGGAGGGGTAAATCAACACCATCAAGTAATTGCTATTCAAAATGGAATAGACATATTGATAGCCACGCCAGGTCGATTGCTCGATTTGATGAACCAAGGCTATGTTTCATTGGCTGGAATAGAAATATTTGTGCTTGACGAAGCCGATCGAATGCTTGATATGGGTTTTATTCACGATGTAAAAAAGCTAATTGCTGTTTTGCCCAAAAGGCGACAAACTTTGTTTTTCTCGGCCACCATGCCGCCTGAAATTCAGAAATTGGCCAATACCATACTAGTTAATCCCTCAAAAGTAGAAGTTACCCCAGTATCTTCCACTGCCAACACCATCAATCAATTTGTGTACTTTGTAGATAAGGGAAATAAAAATGCACTGCTTTTGGATGTATTGAAGGATAAAAGCATCAAAACCGCTCTTGTATTTGCCCGAACTAAACACGGGGCCGATAAAGTAGTGAAGGTATTGTTGCAAAATCATATTAGAGCGGAAGCCATTCACGGAAATAAATCGCAAAATGCTCGTCAAAATGCCCTTAGTAACTTCAAATCGCAACTTACAAGGGTATTGGTAGCTACCGATATTGCGGCAAGAGGCATTGATATTGACGAATTGGAATACGTAATCAACTACGAAATATCCAATATTGCCGAGACTTATGTGCATAGAATAGGCCGCACCGGCAGAGCAGGAGCCAACGGAACTGCACTATCTTTTTGTGATGCTGAGGAAAAACCGTATTTGGCAGATATTGAAAAACTTATTAACAAAAAAATACCTATAATTAGCGACCACGCATACCCATTAAAGAACAACAATCCGCCTAAAGCGGCCAAGCAAGTTCAAAAAGGCCGTCCAAACCAATCGAGACCTAGTGCTGAGGGAGCGGCCAAGAAAAAAAAGTGGTATGGCAACTGAAAATATAAGAGATGAAGGCATTCTACCGTGTCCTCGTGAAATTATATGATTTCCAAGTGGAATTCACCTATTTCTTATTGGGATTATATGATTTCTAGGTGGAATTCACCCATTTCTTATTGGGATTATATGATTTCCAAGTGGGATTCAGTCATTTCTAGGTGAGATTATGCCATTTCTTATTGGGATTATATGATTTTCAGGTGG
>CAZMFZ010000048.1:20426-24868 GCA_964565665.1 uncultured Bifidobacteriaceae bacterium
CCATTTCTTATTGGGATTATATGATTTTCAGGTGGGATTCACCCATTTCTAGGTGGGATTATATGATTTTCAGGTGGGATTCAGTCATTTCTTATTGGGATTATACCATTTCCAAGTGGGTATTGAGTATTTCATTTCAATTTAATATTTCCAAAGCATCTATCTTGCTTTATTTAAAAGAATGGGAACAAGAAAAGATAATTTTAAGTTGTCATCTCTATAAAACAAATCTATAATGGCACTTAAACTAGGCTCAAAAGCCCCAAATTTCACCCTTGATTCCACTACTGGAAAAAATTTTACACTCAATATTGATAAAATTGGCAAGCCATTAATTATTTATTTCTATCCCAAAGATTTTTCATCGGTATGCACTGCCGAAGCTTGCGAGTTTAGAGATACTTTTTCAATGTTTCGAGAATTTGAAATAGATATAGTGGGCATAAGCAGAGATAGTGTAGTTACCCATAGGGAATTTAAAAAAGCACACAACTTGCCATTTGAATTGTTGGCTGATATTGATGGTGAAGTTGCAAAGCAATACGATGCCGTGTTGCCACTTATCAATTTTACCAAGCGAATTACTTATTTGCTAGATAAAAGCCACAAAATTGTAGCTGCTTACGAAAATTTATTCGGAGCTTCCAGCCATATCAAAGAAATGGTAAAGCAAGTAAAAGGCCAGAAAGTAGTATAGAGTGAAGCGTTTAGGCAATTTATACTTACAAAGTAATGTGCCTCATTGGATATAATTCTCTTTTATAGGGATTTAAAACCAAAGTACATGCTTCTAAGGCCGTAGCACCTAATAAAGGCATATCCCCTTCTTCACCAAAAACTACTGGTGCAGCTCCTCCTTCTCCTTGGTATTCGAAGTATGCATCTCCCACTCTTCTTGTAATTTTAGTGCCATCTGCAAGGTAGAAATCCATAGTTTTATAAGAAACTATGCCTATTTTATTTAATTCTACTTCAGGTATCAAACTAAAAATAGCGCCAGAATCAATTAAAAATTTTACTTCAATTGCATCTGGCATTGAGTATGAAGCTTTTACCTTAAATATTTTTTCTGTAAGTCCCATATGTAGTTTAATATAGCATATTTAAAGTTATGATAATTTTCCTATCTGGAATTAGCCTATTCTCTTACCCTCAAACCTTTTTTCTCTACCTCCAAACTTTTTTCTTCAATCCACTATCCTACTACATTTAATTCTTTAATGGCATATTCCAGTCTTTTCAAAGCTTCGTCTTTACCTATTATTTCTACAATTTGCATCAAATCGGGGCCTTGACCTATGCCAGTAATTGCTAGTCGCAAGGCTTGCATCACTTTTCCAAGTTTCAGCCCTTTGGCTTCTAAAATTTCATGCAACACATGCTTTACTTCTTCTGCGGTAAAATTTGATACGTTTTTCATGGCTTCATGCCAAACCTGTGCTGCCAATACAGCATCAGCTGTCCATTTCGATACGGCTACTTGGCCATCAAAAGTTAGGGGAGCGGCAAAGAAAAAAGAAGTTTCCTTTTTCAAATCTTTCATAAAAACAAGGCGATCCTTCATTAATCCGCATATTTTTTCTAAAGTATCTTGTGGCCTGCTAATGCCCTCTTCTGCCAATTCTTCTGCTAGAAAATTGGCCAATTCAGCATTGTCTTTTTGTTTTAGGTATTCTTGATTGTACCACTTGGCTTTGTTTATATCGAATTTTGAGCCGGATTTACCAATGCGTTCTAAAGTAAACGCATCAACCAATTGTTGTTTAGAAAATATTTCTTCTTGAGTTCCGGGATTCCAACCTAAAAATGCCAAAAAGTTCAAAGTAGCATCAGGCAGAAAGCCAAATTCACGAAAACCCATCCATGTAGAACCACTGGCAGGGTCTTTCCATTCTAAAGGAAAAACTGGGTAGCCACCCAAATCACCATCTCGTTTGCTTAGTTTTCCATTGCCATCGGGTTTCAAAAGCAACGGCAAATGGGCAAATTGTGGCATTACACTTTCCCAACCAAAAGCTTTGTAAAGTAATACATGCGTTGGAGCCGATGGCAGCCACTCTTCACCCCGTATCACATGGCTTATTTCCATCTTGTAATCATCAACAATATTGGCAAGGTGGTAGGTAGGCATACCGTCTGATTTCATTAGCACTTTATCATCGAGTGTAGCCGAATGCACCATTACCCAACCACGAATCAAATCGTGAAACCGCACTTCTTCTTTGCGAGGCACTTTAAAGCGAATTACATAGGGTTTTCCCGAATCTAGCCAAGCTTTCACTTCATCATCTGGTAGCGTAAGCGAATTTTTCATTTGCAAACGAGCAATTGAATTGTATTTAGGATCGGGAACTTTGGCCGCTTCCAATCTGGCACGCATCTCATCAAGTTCTTCGGGTGTATCGAAAGCATAATATGCATTTCCACTTTCTAGGAGCTGCATAGCATATTGCATATACATAGGTTTACGTTCACTTTGGCGATATGGAGCGTGTGGACCTCCTTGCCAAGGGCTTTCGTCTAATTCAATACCTATCCATTCTAGAGCTTCCTTTATATATTCTTCTGCTCCAGGTACAAAGCGTGTTTGGTCGGTATCTTCTATGCGAAGAATCATAGTTCCGTTGGTTTTTTTAGCCAACAGGTAGTTGTACAAAGCCGTTCTCACGCCACCAATATGCAATGCCCCGGTTGGGCTTGGGGCAAATCTCAGTCTTACTGGTCTTTCAGAACTCATTATTTCTATCAATTAGTATCTTTGCTTAAAATTGGATTGCAAATTTAGCTGAATAGAAGATTATAATTGATGAATAGTAAATTTATTGTGCTGAAAGGTGGCGAACACAAAAAATATGTCAATAGACATTAATAACACAGAACTTTTTCAAATACTAGAAAATGAATTGCAAGTTTTTCATGAATTTCCAAAACCAAATCTTAAGTTAAATACGACATATAAAACGTATGATAGATGAAACTTTTTTCTTATAATTTTGACATATTTTCTTTCACGACAGTATTTTTTGCCTAAGCATAAATTCAAGCTGTTCGTTGGTAATTAAAAGTTTATCTGTGAGTTCTTTTTTCTCTTTTTTGAGCTGAAAAATTTTATATGCCTTTTCAATAGTGAGTTTCAAATCTTCATAATTCCATGGTTTTTGAAGGTATTGGTATATTTGTCCACTATTGATAGCATCTTTCAAAGCATCAATATCTGAAAAACCAGTGAGCAGAATACGCATTTGATCTGGATATTGCTCTACTGCTTGGGCTAGCAATTCTGTGCCTAGTGTGCCTGGCATACGCTGATCGGTAATTAGCACATGAATTTCAGTTTCACTCAAAATTTTCAGTGCTTCCACAGCCGAAATAGCGGTAAATATTTTGAAGTCGCGCCTAAAAGAAGCTCTGAAAGCTGTTAGGTTATTCTCTTCATCATCTACATACAGTAATTGAATTGGTGTTTGCTGTTCCATTTGAAAATCTTCTAAAAATTTAATAGATGTTTTTATTGCTAAAATTAGGTAGTATTCTTAAAATAAAATAATGTAGATATGGTAAAATTATTGCCTGAATTTTCACCACACATTAAAAGAAAATCACTCGAATTTATTTTCTGTTCGTATAACTAGAATTGCCTTTTGAAACATCAATAATTAAGTACTACAAACTATGACAAAGTTAAATTTAGCATTACAATCTATACGTACTTCACAAAATAAAGTAAATACAATTGTTACCCCAGTTTTTTACCGCATCTACAATAAAGAAGATAAAGAAGCATTTTTAGCATTGCTTTCATTGCCCGGTTTAATTGTAACCGATTACATTCTTGGTCAATTAAAAGAACTCATAAAACACCAAACTCCCAATAGGAAATTCACAAATGAAGAGTTGGAAATCAATGCATTTAAGCATCTGGGTGATGTAAATATGGATGAATATGGAGTATGGGTACATTACCCGTGGTCGAACAGACTTGTGCATATTTTAGATGAAAAAGAATTTATCGACTTGAGAACCAGCCGCAATCAACACAAAATCACTACGGCCGAACGAGACTTACTTTCTAAAAAGAAAATTGGTGTAATCGGCTTATCGGTAGGGCAGTCAGTATCAGTTACTTTAGCAATGGAGCGTATATGTGGAGAATTAAGATTAGCGGATTTTGATATTTTAGAACTTACAAACCTAAATCGAATAAGAAGCGGAATTTATAATTTAGGAATAAAGAAAGTAGTAACCGTGGCTCGAGAAATTGCTGAAATAGACCCATTTTTAAAAGTAATTTGTTTTGGAGATGGGCTTACGGAAGAAAATATGGATGCCTTTTTTCTTGAAGGGGGTAAATTAGATGTTTTGATTGATGAATGTGATGGGCTAGACATTAAAATTTTATGCCGTTACAAAGCCAAAGCATTGAAAATTCCTGTGGTGATGGA
>CAZMFZ010000049.1:0-24609 GCA_964565665.1 uncultured Bifidobacteriaceae bacterium
CCCAATGACCCACGATTTGTTCAAGTCGTTTGCCGAGGCATTTACATTTACAATCGACTCGATACTTATTTCTGATTTAAAAGAGGGCGTATTTTATGCAAAACTAGTGTGCTCTGATGGCATTTCTAACCACGATATAGATGCACGACCTTCAGATGCCATTGCCATTGGTTTGCGATTCAATGTACCGATTTTTACCACTGAGGCTATCATGTCTGAGGCTGGCATTGTACTTGGCGATTATGAAGAAGAAAGCCAACAAAAAAAGCCGAAAAAAGCCTCTAAAGCTGAGAAAGCCAATAAAACATTGGGTAACGACAATTTGAAAGATATGACAGCAGATGAACTGAAAAAACTGCTTGACGATACCCTGAAAAAAGAAGATTACGAAAAAGCTGCGATTATTCGCGATGAACTAAATAGAAGAAATTGACATAAAAAAACAGCATTAGATTTCTCTTTTGCTGTTTTCTTTTAACTTAGAAATAAGAAGCTATTTAATCTTGAATTACTACTTTAATTTTATTCACTTGCTTGTCCTTTAGTGAATCTGTCAATTCTCCATTGCCGTAGTTGTTCTTTTTATCTTTCACGGCATTGATATAATAAGGAATTGGCTCTAAACCTTTGAAGTGAACAACTCCTTTTTTATCGGTATAATGTTCGTCAATCGCATTTTTTTCGGCCTTATAGTCAGCCTCAGTTTTAAAAAGCCTCACCCTTACCCCTTCTTCTTCTTTCCCAAGATTGTTAATTACGGTCAGTTTTAAAGAAGTAGTAATGATTTGAAATGAAAACAATGCTATTGAGATTGCTAGGGTAAAAAGTAAAATTATTTTTTTCATAATTTATATATTGGTTTTAAAATATTGTTTGTGCCTTGTAAATTTATAAGTATAATGCAGAAATGCAAAATGAAATTCAATTTTACTTTTTAAGCTGCCCAAGCGTAAGGGCACTCATAGCACATCTGAAGCCAATAGTAGAGGCCGAAGAATCTTCGGTCAGATACCTTCTTGTATAAGGCGAGAGCCAATAGGCATTATCGTTCCAAGAGCCGCCTTTGTAAACCCTAAATCTTTCTTCCTCCAAGTATTCCTCAAAATTATTGGTTTCTGGATCGTATGGGTCTTTTTCTTTTAAGTTTAGATCCTTATTGAACTCAAATTGTTCGTATTCAGCAGGCAAATATTCATACAAATCTTGTACCCATTCGTTTACATTTCCAGCAATATTATAAAGCCCTACATCATTTGGAGGATATGAATATATGTATTCGGTATACACGGCTCCATCGTTTCTCATGCCTGCAATGCCTGAATAATCGCCTCTGCCACGCTTAAAATTAGCGAAAAAATAGCCCTGCTGCTTTGCATAAGGATTTCTAGAGCCGCTACCATCCCAAGGGTATATTCTTTTATAGTAATCTTTTTCATCAACATATGGGTCCATATAGCTGAAAGTGAGCGAGGCATATATCCACTCAGCCTCTGTGGGAAGCCTGTATTCAGGAAATTTAGGTCTTTCCTTCTTGCCTTCGCCAGGCTGGGTTGGTGTACGGTAACCTTCATCTACAAAAGTGGTATCGTTGAGCTGTATCTTTTTCCCTGTTCCTTTTTTGGCTACAAATGTGCCAACATAATCTTTCTTGAAAGCTTTTGGGTCGGTTCTCCACTTGCAATATTCATTGGCTTGCAACCACGAAACGCCCACTACCGGATAAAAACGAAAAGCAGGATGCCTCAAATAGTTTTCTACATAATAGTCGTTGAATGAAAACTGCCTCATCCATACTCCCGTATCAGGCAAAGCGTTTACATATTCTTGTTCTGAATATTTTCTAATATAAAATAAATATTCTAGCCAATGCACATTTGCAATCTCAGCTTCATCCATATAAAACGATTCTACTGTTGCAGTATAATTTCTTCTTTTGTTATGGGTAAATTCCTGCTCTTCAAAGCCTATTAATGCTTTGCCGCCTTCTACGAATATCATACTTGGGCTTAGATTGGGCGGCAAAAGCGGCTGGCTGAAATTTGAATTGTCAGGATGAAAAGTAGAATCAGAACTTTTAAATTGCATTCCAGTAGCCGAACTGGCAGTTCCGGGTGCTTTGCCTGAAGGAGCTTTGCTTTTGAAACAAGCCACTGCTGCCAGTAATATCAGAAAAGTAAGTATAAATGGCTTTATAAAATTCAAACGGAGGTAAAATTAAAAGCAGATTGCTACGTTACATTATTTGAATCACGAAAATAAACATAAAAAATGATATTTTGCAAACCATAAGTACTTGACTGTTAATGAGGAAGCTAAAAAACGAGGAATTAGAACGCAAATCAGTAGCCGATTTTAGGCGATCTGAAAAATCACCTATTGCAATTGTGCTCGACAATGTGAGAAGTATGAATAATATAGGCTCTGTTTTCAGAACTTCCGATGCTTTCTTAGTTGAGAAGATTTATCTATGCGGAATTACTGCCACACCGCCCCACAGAGACATTCATAAAACAGCTTTGGGAGCTACTGAAACTGTAGCTTGGCAATATTTTGAATCAGTAGAAATGTGTATTGAGAAATTAAAAGCCGAAAACTATGAAATTGTGGCTATTGAGCAAACTACCAATTCACAAAATTTACATTCATTTACACCCGATAAATTTGCAAAATATGCTTTGATATTTGGCAATGAAGTAGATGGTGTAAGCGAAAATGTAATGCCGTTGTGCGATTTCAGTATAGAAATTCCGCAACTTGGGCATAAGCATTCGCTAAATATTTCTGTATCGGCAGGAATTGTATTGTGGGATTTTATTTCGAAATTAAATACTTCTGATTATCAATAATTCCTATATTTTTGTCTGATAAATAATGGCATCTCCGGCAGCAAAATACACCAAGCAAATACATTTCGCAGTAGATTTTTTTCTCATCAATTTTGCATTTTTTGATGGGTATTTTTTAAAATTCGGACACTTAAATTTGTTTGAAGACAGCAAATATTTTGTGTTCATTATTTACTTTAATGTGGCTTGGTTTATACTGGCCAATTCCATAGGTTCTTATGATTTCAACCCAAATAAAGGAATCGAAAATGTGCTGAAAAATATTTTTCGGCTATTTGGCTTTCATTTGCTGGCAGTTTCTTTTTTCTGGGTATTTATCAAAGGCTATTATTTTTCAAGAGAACATCTAGTAACAGTGTATTTGATACAATTTGTGACTATTCTCAGTTGGAAAATGGCCTTGTATTACTTTATGAAGTTTTATAGAAAACAATGGTTTCGCACCAAAAGCGTGGTGATTATTGGCTACGGAGATACGGCAGTGGAGCTGAGTAAATTTTTCGATCAATTTCCTGAATATGGTTATCGGTTTCTAGGCTTTCTACACGATAAAACCTATCAATCGAGTGATATAATTGGCAGAGTTACAGATTTGCCAATGCTTGCCGAAAATGTAAATATTGATGAAATATTTTGCTCACTACCCGATTTGCCAGATTTAAACATTGATGAGTTGGCCGATTTCGCTGATAATAAAGTAATCAGGTTTAGAATTTTGCCTGATTTCAGAGGCTTTACCAGCAGGAATATTCTCATTGATTTGTTTGAAGGCATTCCCGTAATTTCATTTCGCAATTTGCCACTAGACGATGCCTTGAACAGGTTTGTGAAACGCGGTTTTGATATAATTTTTTCATCACTCGTAATTATACTTTTGCTTTCATGGCTCGGGCCAATTATAGCTTTAATCATAAGGCTACAATCGAAAGGGCCGATTTTTTTCAGGCAAATGCGTACAGGTAAAGACAACCAAAATTTCTGGTGCTACAAATTCAGAAGTATGTATGTAAATGTAAACTCTGATAAAGTACAAGCCCGAAAAGGCGATGCCCGCATTACACCCATTGGCAGATTTATTCGCAAAACCAGCATTGATGAATTTCCACAATTTTTCAATGTGCTACTCGGTCATATGTCGATAGTTGGGCCACGCCCGCACATGCTCAGGCATACTGAAGAGTATTCGCAAATAATAAAAAAATATATGGTTAGGCATTTTGTAAAGCCTGGAATTACCGGATTAGCACAAATAAAAGGCTACAGAGGCGAAACTACCGACCCTAAAATGATGAGAGGTAGGGTGAAATTCGATATTTTTTACATTGAAAACTGGTCTTTCTTCCTCGATTTGAAAATTGTTTTCTACACTGTTAGAAATATTATTGTTGGCGAAGAAAATGCTGGTTAGCTAATCTAAAACTTCTTCAATGGCTTCGTCTTATACCTCTTTTCTGCCAAAAATTCAAAATTCTATTACCCATTTTTTATAAAATATGCCAAACTGACACAATTTGTGCCTATTCGTTTAGTTTTGTCATTTCCCCATCCGTTGGCACAATCATTGTCATTTCGCAATTCAAATCATAGAAAATTATTCTTAAACATAAATATAGACCACAATGGGAAAAATAATTGGTATAGACTTAGGTACTACTAACTCGTGCGTAGCAGTGATGGAAGGTAACGAGCCTGTAGTAATCCCTAATAGTGAAGGCCGCAGAACAACACCTTCAATTGTTGCTTTTTTAGATAATGGAAATGGTGAACGTAAAGTAGGTGACCCTGCCAAACGCCAAGCCATTACCAATCCGCAAAACACCATATTTTCTGTAAAAAGATTTATGGGAAAAGCTTTTAACGATAGCAAAAGCGAAGCTGTAAATGTGCCTTACAAAGTAGAGGAAGGCACAAACAATACGCCTAGAATTAGAATTGGCGATAGGCAATATACACCTCAGGAAATATCTGCCATGATTCTTCAGAAAATGAAGCAAACTGCAGAAGATTATTTGGGAACCACAGTTACAGAAGCTGTTATCACCGTTCCTGCTTATTTTAGCGATGCAGAACGCCAAGCAACGAAAGAGGCTGGTTTGATAGCAGGGTTGGATGTTAAACGTATTTTGAATGAGCCTACTGCCGCAGCTTTGGCTTATGGTTTAGACAAAAAGCATGCTGACATGAAAATTGCAGTATTCGATTTGGGAGGCGGTACTTTTGATGTATCTATTCTTGAATTGGGCGAAGGCGTATTTGAAGTAAAATCTACTGATGGTGATGTACACTTGGGTGGTGATGATTTCGATCAACGCATTATCGATTGGCTAGCTCAAGAGTTCTTAAATGATGAAAATATCGATTTGAGAAAAGACCCAATGGCTTTGCAACGCTTGAAAGAAGCGGCTGAAAAAGCTAAAATTGAGTTGTCGAGTTCAAACGAAACTGAAATAAATTTGCCTTATATAATGCCTGTGAATGGCATTCCTAAGCACTTAGTTAAAAAATTGACCCGCGCCAAATTCGAGCAATTGTGCGATGATTTGATTACACGCTGCATGGAACCAACCAAACGGGCATTGAAAAATGCGGGGTATTCTATTACAGAAATAAATGAAGTTTTATTGGTGGGCGGCTCTACCCGTATACCAAGAATTCAAGATGAAGTAGAGAAATTCTTTGGTAGAAAACCTTCGAAAGGTGTAAACCCTGATGAAGTAGTGGCTTTAGGTGCTGCAATTCAAGGTGCAGTTTTGAGTGGTGAAGTAAAAGATGTGTTGCTGCTTGATGTAACGCCACTTTCTTTGGGTATTGAAACCATGGGCGGTGTGCTTACAAAATTAATTGAGGCCAACACTACCATTCCAACCAAACGCTCAGAAACATTTTCTACAGCTGCAGATAATCAACCGTCTGTAGAATTGCATGTGTTGCAGGGCGAACGCCCAATGGCAAAAGATAACAGAACTATTGGTAAATTTAATTTGGATGGTATTCCACCAGCACCAAGAGGAGTGCCTCAAATTGAAGTTACATTTGATATTGATGCCAATGGTATTTTGAATGTATCGGCCAAAGACAAAGGCACAGGAAAAGAGCAAAAAATCAGAATTGAAGCTTCTTCGGGCTTAAGCAAAGAAGAAATCGAGAAAATGAAAAATGAAGCTAGAGCCAATGAAGCTTCCGATAAAGCTGAAAAAGAATCGGTAGAGAAGATAAACCAAGCAGATTCATTGATTTTCCAAACGGAGAAACAATTGAAAGAATTTGGCGACAAACTTTCTGCTGGTAATAAAACAGCTATTGAAGATGCTCTTGGCAAATTAAGAATGGCTCATGCTAGCAAAAATGCTGCTGATATTGATACCGCTTTGAATGAGTTGAACAATGCATGGCAAGCCGCATCATCTGAAATGTATAATACTGCTAATCAGGGAAATCCTGAAGGTGGGGCCGATAATGCTTCGGCAAATGGTGGTGGCTCGACCAACACTGCCGATGCTGAGGTTACAGATGTTCCTTTTGAAGAAGTAAAGTAGATATACGCACCTAGTTTTAAAAATCGAAAAGTCCTCAATGTTGCAAAGCATTGAGGGCTTTTTATATTTTATATTCAAGAAATCGATTCAGACAGTAGCCACATACTATATGATTAAAATAGTATGAAGTTAAATCTAATCAATAGTGGTGTATGAATTTATTAAATTTCTAGAGCAATATTTCAGTAAATTCTATCCAATACCCGTCAGGATCTTGGATAAAAACCTGCATTATACCATCGGGGCGTGCTTTAGGACCTATAAAAATAATATCTTTAGATTGTAAAAATACAGCCACCGCTTGCAGCGATTCTACTTGCACGGCAAAATGATTTCTTCTTGAGTGCGAGTGCGACACGTCTTCTGTTCTACCTTCCAAAATATGCAGTTGCTGTCTATTTCCCAGTGCAAACCACGCACCTTGAAAATCAAAATTTGGTCTCGAAGCCAGCTGTGATAGTCCCAATATGTTTTTATAAAAATTTATACTTATAGGCACATCCTTTACCCACAGCGATACATGATTTATTTCAATAATACTGAGCATTAACTTATTTTATATTCAATTCCTGTGTTTACTATTTCTTCCTCGAATGGGTCAGGGTCGTTGGGGTTGAAAAAATGAACCTCCAATTGCGGAAATTTTCTAAATAATGGCAATATTGGTATCATATCTATGCTTCTTATCCCTTGAAATTTACAGTCCCAAACTGCCAAATCAATATCGCTTTCGTTATTGGGGTTTCCCTTAGCATATGATCCAAATAATATAGCTTTTTCAGGATTGTATCCTGCTGATTTCAATTCAATTAAAAAATTATAAATAGTGGTTTCTAAAGCTTTTCGAGTAAACATTTTTTTAATTCTTCAATAGTCTTAAGCTGCTCCTTCATATAATTTTCTGTGGCCATTTTATGAAGTTTCATTTTATAGTCAGGATACCGAGTAGAAATATTCCAGTCTGTAATTAATGAAAGAAAATCGTAAAGTCTGGGTTCTAATTCCAATTCGGTTTCATTTATCAAAAATTTTAAATCGTGGCTTCTAGGAGGCGTATTTGAAATATTGTCTTTCACCCAATGTGCCTTAATTAATTTCTCAATTACCAAATCAAACATAAATAAACACATTACATATCGTTTGCCTTTGAAATTGTACATAGCTGTATCCCAGTTTTCTGCCGCAGAATTAATCCAAAAATCAATATGCTCTTGTTTAGTCATCATCATTTGATTTCAAAATTAATCATTTTCAATCCTCATCAACCTACAAACCATTCTATTATTATACATTTGCACTTTTCTATAAGGCAATAAATAACAAAATTAATATATGGCAAAGCTTCCAAAGCGTAGCGAAGATTATTCAGGATGGTACAATGAATTGGTGAAAACAGCCGATTTGGCCGAAAATTCTGCAGTTAGAGGTTGTATGGTTATCAAACCTTATGGCTACTCTATCTGGGAAAAGATGCAACAAGCTCTTGATACAATGTTTAAAGAAACCGGACATAGCAATGCGTATTTTCCCCTATTTATTCCTAAGTCTTACCTGAGCAAAGAAGCTAGCCACGTAGATGGTTTTGCTAAAGAATGTGCCGTGGTTACGCATTATCGCTTAAAATCAGATGGCAAAGGAGGTGTAATTGTAGACCCTGATGCCAAGTTAGATGAAGAATTAATCGTTCGCCCCACTTCCGAAACCGTAATTTGGAGCACGTATAAAAACTGGATTCAATCTTACCGCGATTTGCCTTTGCTGATAAATCAATGGGCAAATGTGGTGCGTTGGGAAATGCGAACCCGCCTCTTTTTGCGTACTGCCGAGTTTCTTTGGCAAGAAGGGCACACAGCTCACGCTACCTCAACGGAAGCCATTGCCGAAACCAAACAAATGCTCGACATCTACGCTCATTTTGCTGAAAATTTCATGGCTTTGCCAGTAGTAAAAGGAGTAAAAACACCCAACGAACGCTTTGCAGGAGCATTAGACACCTATTGTATTGAAGCCTTAATGCAAGATGGAAAAGCTTTGCAAGCTGGTACTTCTCATTTTCTAGGTCAGAATTTTGCGAAAGCTTTTGAAGTAAAATTTTTAACTAAAGAAAATAAACAAGAATACGTTTGGGGAACATCTTGGGGCGTTTCCACTCGATTGATGGGAGCTTTAATAATGGCTCATTCAGATGATGAAGGCTTGGTGCTGCCCCCAAAATTGGCTCCTATTCAGGTAGTTATCGTGCCTATTTACAAAACTGATGAGCAAAGAATGGCCATTGGCGACAAGGCCATTGAGATAAAAAAAGCATTGGCAAGCCTTGGCATTTCAGTAAAATACGATGATAGAGATACCCAAACGCCCGGCTGGAAATTTGCAGATTACGAGCTCAAAGGAGTGCCAGTACGTATAGCCATTGGGCCACGCGATTTGGAAAACGGCACGGTAGAAGTAGCCCGCAGAGATACCAAAACCAAGAATATATTCAATAGCGATACTTTGGATATAGAAATCCCAAAATTACTTGACAATATCCAAGCCAATATCTACGCCAAAGCGTTGAATTTTCGCACTGAAAATACTACCAAAGTAAATTCTTGGGTAGAATTTAAAGAAATATTAAATGGTAAGGGCGGATTTATTTCTGCCCACTGGGATGGCACCCCAGAAACTGAAGAGAAAATCAAAGAGGAAACCAAAGCTACTATCCGCTGCATTCCTTTAGATTCTACTTCTGAAATTGGAGTTTGTGTATATTCCGGTAAGCCTTCCGCCCAAAGGGTATTGTTTGCTTTGAGTTATTGATTTCAGTTATTGGGAAGTTGTGAAAATTTGAAATGTGTCGCAGTGAGCAAAGATTACTAAATTTGTGAAAAAAAAGGGCAAATATTCACTTTGATTAATCACTTTTATATTTTTTGCGTATCATTACCGATTAGGTGATTTAGTGTGTTTTAGAAGCAGAATAATTGATAAATGGCAATAACAAATACCAAAATTGAAGGCGGATTAAGTCACGTTCATTGGCTACATTCAATTCTGCAAAAAAAGAAAATTATCCTTGCTTTCGAAGGTGGCTTTACCCAAAGCCTTACAAAGAATATTCTTTCGCTTACTGAGCAACGAATGAACCAGCTGGATGAAGAACAGCCTATCAAAAAGAAAGTTTTTAACGTGATGGTAGAATGTTTGCAAAATATTTGCAAACATGCCGATGAAGCTGAAAAGCCAAACGACTGGATGAATGATGGCATTTTTGTGATTGGAAAAGAGCCTGAAGGGTATTTTTTAGTATCAGGCAATTTCATAAAAAGCGATGAAGTACCCACTTTAGAGGCCAAAATCAACTACGTAAACTCGCTAGAAAAAGAAGATTTGGCAAGATTGTACAAAACCAAATTGCAAGGAACTCAGCTTTCAGAAAAAAGTGGAGCAGGATTAGGCTTAATAGACATTGCTCGCAAATCGGGGCAGAAGCTACAATACCAATTTTTAAGAGTAGATACAAAGTTTTCATTTTACATTCTCACTACCAAAATAGAGACAAATAGAACCATTATATGACTTACTGTCGTACTCAACCTTCGTCATAGCTATAAAAACCGACATAATGGCTTTCTTTTTATAGGTTCTGTGGTTTGGAATAGTTTGATAGATATGAACAGTATTAATTCATTGTTCAACTTAAAACATTAAAACCATGACGCTCGTGAGATATAATTCCGAACCAGCAAAAGCTTTTTCAAGCGTACTTGATCGCTTTTTCAACGAAGTAGCTACAAAAAATCGCTTTTACAAATTCCCACCTGATGTAGATTTTGTAGAAACTGATAAATCATATGAAATTTAATTGATATACAAAAAATGTAAGTTGGAATTTCAGACTTCCATTTTTTTATTTTAAAATAAACTAAACGCTTAGGTTCGTTGCACAGTTACACTAAAACTATTTCACCAACGTTAGTACAAATATTTATTAAACCCACTCTCACACTGTTAACAAACTAAATAGCCCCCTTCGAGGGTTAGGGGCTTATAATACTATGAAAACTAAAAATCTTTTCTTTGCTCTACTTTTCTCCTCTTTGTTAGGAGGTGTAATCACTTTAGGAGGATATAAATTATTCCTCGAGCCCAAAACTTTACAATCGTTTGAAGGCAACCAAAATGCAGTTTTTGCTCGCTATTTTGATAAGGATACCACAGCTGTGGTAGTTCCTGAAGGTTTGAATTTTGTTTCAGCATCCAATATTGTTCGCCCAACAGTGGTGCACGTAAAGTGCAGCTACGATGCCAAAGCCATGGGTGGTACACAAAATAACCCACACCTGAACGATCCATTTTTCAAATTCTTTTTTGATGAGCCAGGTCAGAATTTTGGTCTGCAACAACCCCAACAATCATCTGGCTCGGGTGTAATTATTTCTTCTGATGGCTACATAGTTACCAATAACCATGTAATTGATGGGGCATCAAAAATTCTAATCGTGTTGAATGACAAGCGTACTTATGAAGCTAAATTAATTGGCCGCGACCCTGAAACAGATTTAGCATTGCTGAAAATTGAAGAGAAAGACCTTCCATTTGCCAAATACGGTAATTCCGAAAAAATTAAAATTGGCGAATGGGTACTTGCCTGTGGCAATCCTTTCGACCTCACTTCCACTATCACAGCAGGAATTGTAAGTGCAAAAGGAAGAAATATCAATTTATTGAGGGGGGATAATAACTATGCTATTGAATCTTTTATCCAAACGGACGCGGCTGTAAATCCAGGCAATAGTGGTGGGGCTTTGGTAAACTTGAAAGGTGAATTGGTTGGCATCAACACAGCGATAGCCTCTACCACAGGTGCTTACTCGGGCTATTCATTTGCCGTTCCTGTTACTTTGGTAAAAAAGGTAATGGACGATTTGCTCAATCATGGCGAGGTGCAAAGGGCTTTACTAGGTGTGATGATTACTGATATAACAGCCGAAATAGCTAAAGAAAAAAATCTAAAATCGACCAGAGGTGTATTTATAAGCGGTGTAAATGAAGGCAGTGCCGCCAAAGAAGCTGGACTCAAAGAAAACGATGTGATTTTGAAAATAGATGAATTTGAAGTGAATTCAGCAAGTGAACTCCAAGAAATTGTAGGCCAACACCGCCCAGGCGACAATGTGAAAGTAAATCTGATTCGCAATGGTGATAGCAAAATGATAACTGTTACACTCAAAAATAAAAGAGGCACTACTACAGCTGTGAAAGAAGCTGCATTGCAATCAATAGAAGATTTGGGAGTAGAGCTTGGTGAGCTTTCAAAAGCTGAAAAAGAAGATTTGAAAATTGACAATGGTGTAAAAGTAACAAAGCTTTTGAATGGCAAACTGAAAGATGCAGGTGCAAAACAAGGCTTTATCATTACCAAAATAGACAAACAGCCTATGGAAACCGCCAAAGACATAGCTAAAGCTTTAGAAAATAAAGCAGGTGCTGTACTTATTGAAGGCGTGTATGCCGATGGCAGAGAAGGGTTTTATGCTATTGGCTGGTAGGTATTTCTTAAATAATTAAGTTTGATGAAATAGGGAAGTATATTGCTTCCCTATTTTTATATTTCCAGAGGTTGTTTCCCCACTTTTGAGTACGAAAGCCTAGTTACATTTTCTACTTTTGCATATCCATCAATTCCCATACCAGCCAAACTATTTGCTTTTGAAATATCTACAAATCCATCATCACTTATAATAGATTGCGGTAAAATTGCTACCTCTACTTTGCCAACTAACAATATCGTATTATTGAATTTCAGTTCTTGTTTCTCTACAAAAGAAAGCCCCATTTTTACTTGCGATTGTTTTACAAAGGGTGCTGGAAAAAAATCCAAAAAATAAGGCTCAAGCCCACATGCTTCAAATTCCGATTGATCCATATCGTATTTAGCACTGGTGTGGTGTGCTTGTTTGTAAAACGATTCGTCTACATGATTAAAAGTATAAAAACCCGTTTCGAGAATATTGGCAAGCGTATGCCTTGGCACTTCTTCATTTGGTCTAAAAATCATTCCTAAATAAGCAGGATTTGAGCCAATGTGAAAAATAGAACTGAAAATAGCTAGATTATGATGACCCGTTTTACTAATACTGCCTGCCAAATTTAAGCTTTTAAAGCCTACGATGGAGTTGAAGAAATTGGTACGAAATCGGTTGTTGAAATTTTGAAAATCTGTTTGGCTGAAAAAATGGCTCATTTAGTAAAACATTTGAGCTATAACTTTGTGTTCAGAATATGGTTCGAATCTATTTTGTTTTAATTAAAATTACGCCATTTGCCCCTCTAGATCCATATATAGCACACGAAGCTGCATCTTTCAAAATGTCAATCCTTTCAATGTCATTAGGGCTTATCATATTAAGGTAATCTGTAGTAGTGGGAAAGCCATTTACCACTATCAAAGGCTGGTTATTTCCGTAAATGCTGGAAAGCCCTCTTATATAAATGGCTGAATATCTGCCACCTGGCTCACCAGAGTTTACTACGTTTACCCCAGCCGCCCTACCTTGTATTGCTTGTTGAATGTTGGCATTTATAGTCATTCGCATATCTTCTTCGGTAATTGTGGAAATAGATTGGGTATTTCGGCTCCTGAGCACTGTACCGTATCCTACTTGTATTTCATCATCTTCAATGGTGTCATTTTCAACAATTTTTAGCTTTGATGAATCTGTAGCTGATAAAATTTTAGATGTTTTCTGGGCAAATATTTCAACTGAAATACAAAAAATAAAAATTGATAATAGAAATATTCTACATCTGTACATTTAATAAATTTAGTTTATTTAATGCACTAATACAATGTTATGGAGCTAATCTTTCAATTTTCCACTCATCATTTCCTTTTTGTGAATATAACACCCTGTCGTGCAGCCTGCTAGGTCTGCCTTGCCAAAACTCTACCAAACTCACCTTGAATAAATACCCACCCCAATGCTCAGGAATTGGGATTTCCTGCCCATCAAATTTCTTTACCAATTCAATTTCAATGTTTTCTAAATAGCTCCGATTGGGAATTACTGTGCTTTGTGGCGATACATGAGCCCCAATTTGGCTGCTTCTTGGCCGTGAATGGAAATAAATTTCCGAAGCTTCACGGCTTAATTTCTCAATTGTACCTTCAAATCGCACTTGCCTTTCCAATTCAGGCCAAAAGAAAAGCAACGAAGCATTATTGTTATCGGCTAGTTCTTTGCCTTTATTGCTTAGGTAATTTGTGAAAAAACTAAGCCCTGCTTCTGAAATATCTTTCACGAGCACTACTCTAGAATGTGGCTTCAAATCAGCCGTCACAGTACTCAGCACCATTGCATTGGGTTCAGTTATCTCAGCTACTAGGGCTTCGTCAAACCATTTTTTAAATTGATTTACAGGATTTGCCAACACATCAGCTACATCAATAATTCCTATTTTATACTCTTTTCTAATTGTATGAATATCCATTTAGCTATTATTTATTCAAATTTTCACAAAACTAAGCTTATAGAAATGAGTTTTGTTTGAAAAAATATATATTTGGAATTCGCCTCAAAGTTATGTTTCAAAAAGGGAATTTATTGATTTCAGAGCCATTTCTAAACGACCCCAATTTTAGCAGGGCGGTAATTTTACTTTGCGAACACAATTCGGAAGGTTCGTTGGGCTTTGTGCTTAATCAATCTTCCCAAATGCTACTGGAAGATCTTGGTGATGAATTTGAAAATATCGACCTTCCAGTTTTCATTGGTGGTCCAGTAGAACACAATACTTTGCATTTTATTCACACCCTTGGCGATAAAATTGAAAACTCAGTAAAAATTAACGACAACTATTTTTGGAGTGGCAATTTTCAGCAAGTGTTGAAATTATTAAAACTAAATATCATTAAAGAAAGCCAAATAAGGTTTTTTCTAGGCTATTCGGGCTGGAGCAAAGGGCAATTAAAAAAAGAATACGAAGCCGATACTTGGATGCAGATTGAAGATTACAATGACGATTTGTTTGAACTTGATGCTAATTCGCTATGGCGACAAGTATTGCGAAGAAGGGGTGGGAAATTTCAAGAAATTTCAAATTATCCCACTGATCCACGATTGAATTAATCAGTTCGTATTAGGCCTGAAACATTGTACTAGTTATACTTAGAATTTTCTAACAACTCAAATTGTTGTAAAATATTATATTTCACCAATGATTAACTTCATCTCTCAACCTTGGCCTTGGTATGTAGCTGGTCCCTTAATCGGGCTAATTGTACCTATTTTGTTATTGTTTGGTAACAAGCCATTTGGTATTTCTTCCACCCTTCGCCAAATCTGCTCGGCTTGCATACCTGCCAAAATCAGGTTTTTTCAATACGATTGGAAAAGTGACAGTTGGAATTTATTTTTTATAACAGGAATAGTAATTGGTGCATTTTACGCAACTTTTATCATTGGAGATCCCAATAGAATAAGTATTTCAAGTAGTACAGTAGCCGATTTATCCAAACTTGGCATTATGAACTTTAGCTCCATTTTGCCAATTGAAATATTCAGTTGGGCTGGTCTGTTTACACTTCGAGGCTTTATTTTAATTGTGATTGGTGGTTTTTTGGTTGGGTTTGGCACTAGATATGGCAATGGATGTACTTCGGGCCATGCCATTACTGGCATTTCAAATTTGCAATGGAGCAGTATGGTCGCTACTGCCTGCTTTTTCGCAGGTGGCATGTTTGCTACCCACATTCTTTTGCCCTACATATTATAAAATTAACAACATGCTTAATAATTTCAAATATCTACTCTCTGGCATATTCTTCGGCATTTTGCTGACAAAGGCAGAAGTTATTTCATGGTTTAGAATGCAGGAAATGTTCCGATTCCAATCTTTTCACATGTATGGCATTATTGGTTCTGCCATTGTTGTAGGAATGGTTTCATTATATATTATGAGAAAATTTAAAATCAAAAGCCTTAATGGCGAAGAAATTCACCTGGAAGGAAAAAAATTCAATAAGGGTTTTGTAATCGGAGGGTTTCTATTTGGCATCGGTTGGGCATTCACAGGAGCTTGTCCAGGCCCGATATATGCCCAAATTGGAGCAGGATTTTTTGTGTCATTTGTATTGCTTCTATCAGCTCTTGCAGGCACTTGGACTTATGGCTATTTTAAAGAGAAATTGCCACACTGACAAAATAATATTTTGATATGTGAATTATAATGAATATTTTCGGAACTATATTTTACATAAACTGTTTATATCAATATAATATATTAATAATTTAACTTTCTAAATAAATACACATTATGGGACTAAGACTTGGAGACATCGCTCCTGATTTCACAGCAGAAACTACCGAAGGCACAATTAAACTTCACGAATGGCTTGGCACTAGCTGGGGTGTGTTGTTTTCGCATCCAGCCGATTATACACCCGTTTGTACTACCGAACTAGGTGCAGTAGCGAAATTGAGAGATGAATTTGTAAAACGCAATGTAAAAGTAATCGCCCTTTCTGTAGATGGAGTAGAATCGCACCGAGGTTGGATTGGCGATATTAACGAAACGCAAGGCACTGAAGTAAACTTCCCTATCATTGCTGATTCCGATTTCAAAGTAGCTACTTTGTACGATATGGTTCATCCAAATGCATCCGACAAATTTACTGTTCGTTCGGTATTTGTGATTGGGGCAGATAAAAAAGTGAAATTGATTTTCACTTATCCTGCGTCTACAGGTAGAAATTTTGATGAATTGCTAAGAGTAATTGATTCTTTACAATTGACAGCAAATTATAGCGTTGCTACGCCTGCAAATTGGAAAGATGGAGAAGATGTGGTAATTTCTGCGGCTATAAAAACTGAAGATGCAGCCGCCAAATTCCCTAAGGGATTCAAAATTGTAAAGCCATATCTGAGAATGACACCTCAACCCAATAAATAGATAGTTATCCTAGGAATTCTTAATTTAAATGAAAAGAGCCTGATTTCTCGTCAGGCTCTTTTTCTGTAGAATAGTTTTTACTGAAATTCTACATACTTAAAATTTACCAATTTTAGTTCTACTAGAAATAAAATTAGCAAAACAGTATTTTACCACCGGAGTGGCTCAATTAGCATTTCGCTAACTGAAAATAGTTTACAAAGCTCAATTAAATTAAACTTTGGTGTGGGTTGTTTCATAGGGATATGATAGCTTTTATATCCCGATTATTAATTTCAGAATGCTAAATTATATACAATTTTCATCTGAGCAATGGCAATCTATAAATATTTTTATACATAATATTGAAATATTTATAATCGTGTTCATTCTCAGGCACTTGCATACTTTCCCTTTGATAATGAATTAAAATACCCAATCCCCTATCTTTATTATCCATCAGCTGATAGTCTCCACATTAAGGTATTCTACAATATATTTGTACATTCGATATAGAATATAATTATATCTATCTACATAAATGAACACGATTTCAAACGATTTTTTAGTGATTATGGCTGGTGGGGTTGGCAGTCGTTTTTGGCCTTATAGTCGCACAAAGTACCCTAAGCAATTTCACGACATTTTAGGCACGGGCAAAACTATGCTCCAACAAACTGCTGCCCGATTTGAAGGTATTATGCCAAACGAAAATATTTACATTGTTACCAACAAGCTTTATGCCAATTTGGTGAAGCAGAACCTGCCATTTTTATCCGATGATCAAATTTTACTCGAACCTATAGCCAAAAATACCGCTCCATGCATTGCTTATGCGGCCTATAAAATTGCACTGAAAAATCCCAAGGCTAATATTGTTGTATCACCTGCCGATCATTTCATTCAAAAAGAAGATGAATTCAAGAAAACAATAGTAGAATCGCTCACCTATACATCTGCAAACAATGCTATTCTCACCATCGGCATTGTTCCCACACGTCCCGATACTGGCTATGGCTATATTCAATACGACAAAAACAACTTATCTGAAATAAAAAAAGTAAAACGCTTTGCTGAAAAACCAAACAACGAAACGGCACTTCAATTTTTGGCTAGCGGAGATTTTGTGTGGAACGGAGGCTTATTTATATTCAACGCCTCTACAATCAAAAAATCATTTGAAAAATATTTACCTAAAATGGCACAGCTTTTTCATTCAGAAGTATATAATACTGACAAAGAAACTGCTTTTATTGATGCCATTTACCCCAATTGCGAAAGTATATCTATTGACTATGGCATAATGGAAAAAGCCGATAACGTGCAAGTAATGTTAGGCTACTTTGGCTGGAGCGATGTAGGCACATGGAAATCGGTACACGATTTGGCTGAAAAAAATGCTGAAAACAATGTGATTGACGGAAATATTTTCACATACGATACCCACGACAGCATTATTAAAACTCCTAAAGATAAACTGGTGGTGGTGAATGGGTTAGATGGTTTTATAGTAACCGAATTTGATGGCGTATTGATGATATGCAAAAAAGATGACGAGCAAAAAGTAAAAGAGTTTGTATCTGATGCGAAAAAGAAATTCGGTGATACATTCATTTAAGTTAGAAATCAAAGTGAAAATTCATCATTCTTCAAAACAAATTGATTGTATGAGCGGGTTATAAAATTAAATACATTATTTATGGCTACGACTAATATTATTTTAATAGATGCTTTGCGAGAAACTGCAAAAAGATTGAAAAATGGTGCATTTTATGCGTGGGGTCACCATGGTGCATGCAATTGCGGCAATTTGGTGCAGGTAGTTACAGACCGTTCGAAAGAGCAAGTTCAAAAATTAGCATTTACAAGCACTGGAGAATGGAGCGAATTGGCGAACGGATTTGGCGAGTGGAGCTACGAAAATCAAAATGAGTATTGCGAAGTATCAGGCACACCATTATATGTACTTTTCTCCCAACTAAACGAAATGGGGCTTAGCAGTACCGATATTCATAATTTAGAAAATTTGGAAGATAGAGAAGTACTAAGAAATTTGCCGGGCGGAATGCGATATTTGATTAGAAACGAGCGTGCAGATGTAATTTTATACTTTGAAGCTTTTGCTCAATTGCTTGAAAATAAACTACTTGATTCAATCAATATCAATCACCAAGATTTATTTGTCTCTATACAAAACAGAATACCAGAAGAGGTATAGCTTTTACACTTGAAATATAATAAGGCTACAAAACTTCAATTTCACGCTTTACAAACGCCTGCAATTCGGGGAAAAATAAATTGAAATGTTGCTGCAATACATCAAAATGAAGTTTTAGATCTTCTGTAGCATTTTCCATTCCCGACACAAAAGAAGCTCTTCGGCTCATACCAGCAAGCACAGTTGTAATAGTTTTGAGTTGGTGATAGTCGTTTATTCTATCGTATCTTTTCATATACCTGAAAAACATTTTCATTTTTTCAGGTACAAAATCCCAGTTGGCTTCAATTGTGATTTGGCAGCGTTCCGAAAAATCATTCAAGGGTTCTGATGAATATGTATTCCATTTTTGAGTGAGAAAATGGTCGTAAAAAATATCTATCAATATCCCTGAAAAATGATTGTATCTTGGAACCAATAGGTGCTTGCTTGCTCGGGCAATAGGGTGCGTATCTGTAAAACTATCGATTTTGCGGTGCAGAATGATTCCCCTTTTTATTTCTACAGGAAAATTTTCCATTTGAGATTGTCCCTTTATTGCATCGGCAATAAAATTGCCCACCAAGATACCTTCGTTTTTGCCTGAAAGATAAAGGTGGGCTATAAAATTCAAATCATTTATAGTTAACTATTCGATTTCTATCAGATTGAATGAAGTTTCGAGTATATCGCTAAAGTTTACACCAGCATCATACATTTCTTCATCATCTTTCTCGTAATACCAATTCACAATCAAATTGGTGCCTACCGATTTTAATTGTACAAAACGTTCAAGCATATCGAGTATACATTTGGCAGAACTGGTATTGAAATACTTATAATTGATTTCAACTACTGTTTCAGGCTGTGAATGCTGTTTGTACTCCTCTATCCAAGCCAATATAGGCTTGTAAAATTCAAGTGAATTTTCAGCACTCGACACACCACTTACTTCCATTTTGCCTGAAATGGGGTCGAATATAAGTTTTGGTGTTTTGTTTTTAGGCTCTAAGATTAATTTTTCCATAATATATATCTACCCGTTCTTACTTATAGTTATCTGAAAACTAAAGAATGAAAATTTATTATCTACTTTTTCAAAGTCATACTCAAGTTTTTTACCCGATTTTCTGGCTATATCAATTAAGCCTAAGCCCGCACCGCCTTTTTCTGAAAATACTTTGTTAGATAATATCTTGTTGTATTTCTCCTTCAGTTCATCTTTAGTAAGCGTATTAATACCTTCTAATGCCTTTTTCAATTCGTCAATTTTGCCATTGCTTACAAAATTACCTGTTTTTATGAAATAGCCTTCGTTATCTGAATCTACCATTATCACAGCCGAATGCAAATCGTAATTCAACTCTGTTGAATCTTTTAATTCTGAGGTGCTTTCTACATGATTGCAAAGATTCTGAAGGCATTCGGTAAGCACGCCATACACACGTTTCCTTACGCCTATATTATTCTCCAAATGCTCTAATCGGCTTGAAACTATCATTATAATAGAGTCAATTAGCTCGAATGTGACATATCCTTTAAAAAAAAGAGCTATGCTGTTCATTCTCATTTGTTTATGTATTTCTAAGAAATTTAGCATTTACGACAAATTTAAAATTTTTAAACATTTATCCCGATTATTCTAAAATATAATTTGTTAAATAGCTTAACAATTGTTTCTGACCGTTCTTGTTGCTGTTAAATTAATTTAATTGTCATTTTCAATTAAAATTAAGTCTTCAATCTATTTTTATTCCTATTACTAAAATATCGTCAGTTTGGTCGTATTCACCTTTCCAATCTTCAAAACTTTTACTCACTATCATTTCCTGCTCTTCCAAAGGCAATTGCCAAATATCCATAAACATGCTTCTAAACCTAGGGTAAAGAAACTTTTTTTGCCCATTATCTCCACCCAACTGATCGGCATAGCCATCGGTATATTGTATAAGTAAGTCATTAGGCATTAGATTGAAATCATGGTTGGTAAACTTTGCGATTTCACCATTTTTAGGTATGCCTATCGAAAAAGAATCGGCTATTAACTTTATAAGCTCATTATTTCTAATTATATATAGATAATTTACCGCTCCTGCATAGCTTAGTTTCCTATTTTTGAAATCTAAAATACAAAAATTCAAATCCATTCCATCGCGAGAATGACCATCTTTGCTATTTTGCCTTAGTGATTCTATCACATTCAGGTTGAGTAAATCTAGAATTTGAGCTGCATTCAAATCTTTATTTTCAGGGCTTCTAACAATCTGGTTAAGAATATTGTACCCAATAAGCGACATAAAAGCTCCAGCTACACCATGCCCTGTGCAATCTACAGCTGCAACATAAACTTTATCGTACTTGTATTCAAACCAATAAAAATCGCCACTTACCACATCTTTTGGCTTGTACACAATATAGCTATTTGGCAAATATTTTTTTACCAAGTCTTCAGGGGGCAATATAGAAAGCTGTATTAGTTTGGCAACTTCAATATTCTGGTTTATTTCCTGGTATAGAATTTCTAGCTCTTCATTTTTACTTTCTAATTGCTGTTTTTGTGCAGAAATCTCTACTGTACGCTCTTGCACTTTTTGTTCCAACTCTTTATTTACTTTTTCTTTTAGTTCGTCATTAGTCTTCAATTGAATGATTACTTCCGATTGAGCCTCAGATTTTTCCTTGATAATAAGCCTCACTCGTTCTGCCAAAGCATAAGACAACATTATCATCTCCAACACAATGCCAAAATTGAAACTATAAACTGTAAAAATATTATTTGGCAAAGAAAAACCCAGAATGCTATGAACTGTGAGATTTGAAATTATGAAACCGATGAATAAAAATGTAAAGCCCAATACAAAATATTTAGTGGCGGTATTGCCCGAGTTGTACGACACAATTCCAGAAATGTAACATATTAACAAGGCAGTCAAATCGATGAGTGCAAACTCAGAAAGGCCGGGAAAAACAGTGAGGGAGAGAATAAATATTAGCAAGCGCATTATCAACACTAACTCCAATAAGTTGAAATGCACCTTGGTAACTGACTTTATCGACACAAATCCTTGTGTGTACATTATGGCCCAAATCACCATTAGAAAGGTGGAAAGTGGGAAAGCTTTGATGTTGAAATTAGGAGCATTCGACCAAAGATATTGAAATCCTGTGCCATCCATTACCATACAAAGGAAGCCGCTACTCAATACATAGAGTACATAAAATAAGTAGGTTCTATCCTTTACTGATATAAAAAGCAAAAAATTATATATGGCCATAGCCAAAATAATTCCATAAAAAATGCCTAAAAAATAATATTCATTGAGTGAATAATAAACAAAGCGATTGTAGGAACGAATAACCCCGTACATAAATACCAAGTGATAGGAACGAATGCGGGTATAAAATACCAATTCCTTATTCTTAATATCAGGGATATGAAATTCAAAGTTTTTATGCTTATAAAATTTGGTTTTGAAGTTGAGTTTATTGCCTGCTTTATACTCTATGAAGCCCTTTTTACCATTGGGAGCATAAAACACTAAATCTTCAATAGAGGAATCGAAGTATTCGAAAAGCCAATTCTTATCTGATTTACTATTATTTTTAATTTTAAATTTTAGCCAATAAGTTGCTTTCGTATTGTAGTTTCGTGGCAACTGTATGGTGTTTTTTTTAAATCTAGATTGAAATCCATCGGACGATATAAAACCAATGTCAAGGGCATTAGTTGGGTCGGTATAGATTGAAATATTATCGTAAGCTACCGAATATTGATCAATAGAATCGTTTAATACTACGGCAGATTGAGCTGAAACTTGAAATGTATTCGCTAAAAAAAATGACATTAAAAAAACAACTTTAAACAAATAATACCTCATTAGATTAAACTGCAATTCAACACTAAGAATTTAGAATTAAATATTTTGAACACAAAAGAATGTAATTAGCTGTAAATCAAGTCGCTATTCTTCTTCAGTAAATTGTATTTTGCGTTCTTTCAACTTGCCAAGCTGAATTTCAAATACGGTATCGCCCCTTGTGCTGCAAACAAGTTTAACATCACCAGTTAATTTTTTTGCTGCTAATTTGGCAATATAAAGCCCTAATCCAGAGCCACTTGAGTATTCATTTCCACGAAAAAACATATCAAATACTTTTTCTTTAATAGTATCGTCTATACCCTGCCCATTGTCGATGATTGCGATTACGAGGGTTTCATCTTCTAGTTTATTTATTTTTATATTACAAAAAGGTTGTTTCGATACATCATTACTCCTAAATCTCACTGCATTATCAACCAAGTTATGAACTAATAATTGCAGTAAATTAAAATCGTAATATACTGTTTCATTTTCATCCATTTCAAAAGAAATAGATACTTTAGGCGTATTAAGATTTTCACTTAATAATTCAAACACACCATCTCTAAGCGCAGAAAGCTGGAAATAATTAGGTTTTATATGGTTGTTTTTAATTTCATTTACACTTAATATTCTATTCAGAGTAAATTGCGTTTTTTTTGAAAATTTCTCTAATACAAGCAAGTAATCGTGGCTTTTTTTTGAGTCTTTTTCAATTAGTGCCAAATTACAAAGCCCCATAATGGTTGTAATTGGTCCTCTAATGTCGTGGGCAGCCCTATAAATAAAAGTATCAAGTTCATAGTTTAGATTTAATAAATCACGATAAGCTTTTTGAAGTTTTTTGGTTCTTTCCCTCACTTTTTCTTCCAACTCTTCATTTATGACCGCAATTTCTTCCTTTTGAGAAATCAACTCTTCTGTGCGTTGTCTCACGCGGTTTTCAAGTTCTAAATTTTTTTCTTCTATCAGCAATTGCTTTTCATGTTCTGCATCAATCTCATTCTTAACCAGCTCCTGCTCAATTACTTGAATTCTATTTGCCAAGCCAAGTGAAAATAAAGCCAAATCGAAAATAGCTCCAATTTGTGGCAAAAATTGTATTATTTGAGTATTTGAGGTATGTGGAATAAAATCTAGTAAATAAGAAATATAAGTAAAGCCAGTTACAATCAAGATAACATTGCCCACCAAAAAATACCGAGCTGGGATGTACTCTTTTACTACACACATGATCGTAACTACAGTCATGAAAAAAACTGTAAAAACGGACAGAATAAGCAATACTAATTTGGCAAGCCACCATTGGCCAAAAAACATTGGAATGTAGCTTATGAGCAAAATCAACATTAGGTAACGAGCATTTTTATCTGCCTTGGCCACCAAATAGGAGGTTTGCATATATATTCGCCCAAATTGAATATATACAATCAACATAAAAGGTGTAATTATTAGCCTGATAAAATGGAAATTATTAGTTGTATTTTGAAAAAACACCTCTCTTATCAAGCCATCTGAAACAAAATTATAATATAAAAATAACACCGAAAAAAGTACATAGTATCCATAGCCTCGGCTATTTAATGTGATCGCCAACATTAGATTATAGAAAATCATTAATAGAATGGCTCCGTAAAAAAAAATATTTATCGCTCTTGATACTGCCCTATTTGCCTCAAACGATTCCGGATGATAAATTTTAGCTTCGCTAATGCTATACTTTAGTAAATGTTTTGAAAAACTGCTTTTATTTACTAGCTTAATCAACAAAGTAGTAGTGTCATGGGCACTGAGATTGAACACCATAAATTCACCAACACCTGTTTTTACCGCTTTTTCTAGTAGAGTGTAGCACGTACCACTATAAAGTGTATCTACTATTTTTTGCTTTGCAATAGTGTAAAGTGTGATTTTTTCATTACTATTTCCAAAGCCGATAATCCAGCGAACAGAATTTGAATTGTTGTATACATTAATTTTTAAGAATATCGAATCCCCTTTATCGGAAAGTGCAGCTACCGAAATTTCGTTTTGCAACTTAGCATCTGAATATATTTTTACTTTATTGGAAATACTAAAAGTTTTGTCTCCTCCATTTAATTCCAAAAAATTAGTATCAGAGCCCAAAATTTGGAGTGATGTAAAAATCAAGAATACAAAAAAGTAAAGTAAAATTCGACCCATCCAATAGTGAGGTTTTTAAATCATTAAATAAGGCATTCCATAAAACCTTCGCAATATGTAGAATTTATACC
>CAZMFZ010000050.1:0-11032 GCA_964565665.1 uncultured Bifidobacteriaceae bacterium
CTCTACAAGTATTGTATTTGGAAACAGAAGGGTATTTGCAATCTATTGCCAAAAGACTTGGGTATGATATCAAATCTACTAAAAAACTGCTTGTGGTGGCTAGAATTCCCAATACTGACTTTATAAAAGTAGAAGCCCGAACGGAAAATCCTCAGCTATCTGCCTTTATTGTAAATACTTTTTGTGAAGAAGTGATCCGGTTTTACAAATTCAGAGAAATTGAAAGATTAGGCAATTCAGTTTCATTTTTCAAAGAAATGGCCGACCGAAAAAAACAGGAATTAGATGGTAAGCTCGATACATTGAAAAGATACAAAACCTATTCGCATTTGATTGATTACAAAGAACAAAGCCGTTCTAAAGTAGATCAAGAGGCTACGCTTGAGCAAAGTAAAAATGATGAAACCAAGAAAATAACTGGATACAAAAACGCTATCAGGCAGATTGACAGTCAGTTGAGTAGTGCAGAAAAAAATATTTATAAATCGGTAGAAGTGGAGGTAGACCCTAATATTGAAATATATCAGAGCAAAATTTCTGGATTGAACAAGCGATATGTGAGTTCGGGAATGAACGACCAAAAATTATTAGACTCAATTCAAATTTATAGGCTTAGATTGAGCAAACAGATTAACTCGTTTTCGGAAAATTCTTTTGCTGAAACTCCCATTGGAAGTTCAAACCCAAAAGAGGAACTTATGGCTAGAAAAATGAATTTTGAAATTGAGCTATCAATTTCAGAAGCAAGCCTCGATTACATTAATAGTGCTATTTCAGATTTGAGAATAAATATTTCAACTATGGCTATTGACGAATCTGTCATATCGAGGCTGGAATTGGGTGTAGCCGTAGCAAAAGATGAATATCTCTCAATGTTAGAGAAATACAATACAGCTAAAAATATATCATTCACCGATTCTGAAAACTTACAGCAAATCGAATTTGGGCAGCCTTCTGATGAGCCTGAGCCTACTAGAAGGGTATTGTTTTCCCTCTTAGCAGCAGTAGCAGCAATGTTGGTTACTTCTGCAATTATTATTCTCACCACCTATTTTGATAACCACATTAGAACACCCGAAATATTATTCGCAGGCACCAAATTGGCAAATGTGGGTATGCTAAACCAACTAAAAGGTAAAAAATTTGATCTTCATCAGCTTTTTTCAGAAAAAAACCAAGCTGCTGACATCAATACATTTAAGGAGCTGTTGCGAAAATTAAGATATGAGATTGAGGCTTCCGGTTCACACATATTTTTATTTACCAGTACAAAAGAAAAAGTAGGTAAATCATTTGCCATAATGTCGATTGCTTACAGTCTAACACAGAAAAATAAAAAAATTCTAATAATCGACACTAATTTTAAGAACAATACTTTAACCAAATTAAGTGAAAGTAAGCAGAATTTGGAACAATATTTTGGCAACAGTTCTAGTGAGGCTGCATTTGCATTTCCTCAATTAGAAACGGCTGATAAAATCAAAACTGAAGCACTGGTACTTGCCGAAAATTCCTACATGAAAAATTTTATTTCAGGAACTGGATTTGAGGGTATTGATATTATTGGCTGCAAAGGCAGTATGCTTTCTCCCTCAGAAATACTTTCAGGCAAAAATTTTATAGCTTTAATACAAAATCTCAGCGGAATATACGATTACATTTTTCTAGAAGGTGCAGCTATGAATATGTATGTAGATTCTAAAGAACTTTCAGATTATGTTGAAAAAATAATAACAATATTCTCTTCAGATACCTCGATAAAAGCCGTGGATAAAACCTCACTCGTATTTTTAAAATCGCAAAAAGAGAAATCGCTAGGTACTATTCTAAATAAAGTTGACGGACAAAACATAACTACATAAGCAATGCTTTTGCTCAAAATTATATACTTCATTTTAACTTTATGATAAGTGAATAGACGAAAAGCATTGCTGGGAACTGCGTTGATATCTGGTATAGTCTACAGCGGATACAAACTTTTCGACTTCTTCACACCTCACAATATTGAAAAATTAGATTTAAATAAAGCCTTGATTGATGAGCTTGCTGAAATAATTATTCCTCGAACTGAAACGCCTGGAGCAAAAGATGTGTTGGCGGGCGAATTGATAATCAAATTATTAAAAGATTGTACTACTACCAATACACAAAACAATTTTATAGCGGGGCTTATGCAATTGAAATCTGCTGCTATTTCAGAATATGGAAAAGAATTTTTAAACTGCAGTTTACCACAACAGATAACTTTGCTCAATATTATAGAGCAAGATGAAAAACCTTTTAATGGAATAGTCTGGAAAATTCAAAAAAAATTGTTGGGCAAATCATTTATCTACACCCTTAAAGAATACACCACTAAAGCCTATTGCACTTCTATGCTAGGCGCCACACAAGGCTTAAAATATGTATTGATACCAGGTAGAAGACTTGCCTGCACAGATGCAGAACCAAACCAAAAATCGTGGGCCACCCAATAATGCCATGGCAAATATAGAAAATACCGACACCCTATCCACAGCTATCAACATCAATTCCAATGGTTTAACTCAACATACTTTCGATGCTATAGTAGTAGGCTCTGGCATAAGTGGCGGATGGGCTGCTAAAGAATTGTGCGAAAAAGGACTCAAAACATTGGTACTTGAAAGAGGAAGAGATGTAAAACACATTAAAGATTATACTACTGCATTAAAGAGCCCTTGGGATTTCGACCACAGGCTCATTAATACCCAAAAAGATTTAGAAGAATGCCCTATTCAAAGTACCGCTTATGATGAAGGCAACAAGCATTTTTTTGTGAATGACAAGGAACATCCTTATATACAAGAAAATCCATTTCATTGGATAAGAGGTTATCAGGTGGGTGGTCGCTCACTTACTTGGGGCAGGCAATGTTACCGCCTGAGCGATTTAGATTTTGAAGCCAATTCCAAAGAGGGAATAGCAGTAGATTGGCCTATTCGATATAAAGATTTAGAAACTTGGTACAGCTATGTGGAGCAATACATAGGCATAAGTGGCAGAAAAGAAGGTCTTTCGCAACTACCCGATGGTGAATTTCAGCCTCCTATTGCATTCAATTGCATTGAAGACTACTTTGCAGAAAGAATAAAAAAAATATACTCCGATAGAGTAGTTACCCCTAGCAGAGTAGCTAATTTGACTAAAGGTTTGTCGGGAAGAGGGCCATGCCAATACAGAAACTTATGTAGCAGAGGGTGTCCATTTGCGGCCTATTTTAGTAGCAATAGTGTTACACTTCCTGCCGCTTTTGCTACGGGAAATTTGTCGCTAATTCCTCATTCGATTGTAATAGAAGTGCTTTATGACAAAGAAAAAAAACGAGCAAATGGCGTAAGGGTGATTGATGCTATTACAAAACAAACCACCGAATATTATGCTCGAATAATTTTCCTGAATGCCTCAACCATAGCTACAGCGGCTATACTTTTAAATTCTACATCATCCTCATTTCCCAACGGGCTCGGCAATTCAAGTGGGCAGTTAGGGCATAATCTGATGGATCACTTTCAATTGGCAGGTGCTACTGGCATTTACGAAGGTTATAAAGATAAGTATTATTATGGCCGGTCGCCAGGTTCAATCCATGTGCCTCGATTCAGAAATATAGATGAGAAAACAAAAAGAAGCGATTTTATTCGTGGCTACGGGCTTCAAGGAAAAGGCGAAAGATTGAGTTGGGACGATATGTATGCCACTACTGAAGGATTTGGAGTCGATTTCAAAGATAAAATAACCAAGCCCGGTACTTGGGAAATAATGATGGGTGGCTGGGGTGAAACGCTACCAAATTTCAACAATCAGATAACACTAGATGAAACCAAAAAAGACCAATGGGGCCTGCCCTTAGTAAAAGTAGAGTTTAAATATGGAGAAAATGAAAAAGCGATGCGATATGATATAAAAGAAAGCTGTGCTGAAATGCTTGAAAAAACGGGTTTCAAAAATATAAATGCCTTCGAATATGATAAGCCTCCTGGCTCGGCCGTACACGAAATGGGTACGGCACGAATGGGGCTAGACCCAAAAACTTCAGTGCTCAATGCTTTCAATCAACTGCACGATGTAAAAAACGTGTTTGTAACCGATGGCAGCTGTATGTCGTCTTCCGCTACTCAAAATCCATCTCTTACCTATATGGCACTTACTGCCAGGGCTTGCCAATATGCAGTAGATGAAATGAATAAAGGAAATTTATAACGCACTAAAAAAATTGCAAATACAATCCCAACTCTTTTCCTTTTTTCTCTAAATCAGATTTTGTAGCCAATGGAATAGCACTTAGGTAGTAAATTTTAGGGTCTTCATCAAAATCTACAAGTGCATAGCCTGATTTTTTCAAGTATTTGCTTATGGCCTGTAGCACATCGTCTGTACTATCGTACTCTACCAGTTCATCACCCAAAGTATTTACATTAACATGATTTTGTACCACCAAAAGTCTCAATTGGTAAAGCAGTTCTTCTAATGAAATGGAGTTGTCGAAAAAAATCACCAGCTTGTAATCAAGCAACGACTTCAGAAAAATATCCATGAAAAAATCTGGGTTCTGTTTTGCCAAAATCAATTTCTCTGCTAGTGCATTTTTCAAATTTTCTTCTAGTTTCGGAGCTATGCTATGAATTAAATCTTTCATGATAATATTTTATGTACAAATAAAGGGCTTTAAAATTATATTTGGGCCATAATCTTATTGAAAATTGCCATCTCAGAAAAACATTCCAGTTTATGGGCTTGATAAATTCAAGGATAAAATAGGTGGCGTAAGTCATTATAAAGTAGAAGTGTTCGATCACAACAGGCACTATAACGTTGAGTATCCACACCGCCACGATTTCTTTTATGAAGTGCTTTATATAAAAAATGGATCTGGTACATACCATATTGATTTTCAGGAATTTGAAATAAAAGCTGAAACTCTGTTTTTTGTCTCACCAGGACAGGTACACGAAATCAATTATTCTGAAGATATTTTTGGTTATATTTTTCTTTTCACTGAAGAATTTCTATCTATCTCTTCCGATGAAAACTATGCCCAGCTTTTCGACAACATCAAAACTAAAAGTGAAGCCTTACAATTTAAAACTATAGCTCAGCAATCGCAATTTGAACTCAATTTTACGCAAGCCACTGAAAATTTTGACTTAGCCGATAAATTTTCAGAGCAAGTTTGCAGAAATATATTGAGTTCATTGTTGGTTTCAAGCATTAGAGCGTCAGAGGTAGAAAACCCTATTTTTTACCAGAAAGGAAAAGGAGCTGAAATAGTGAAAAAATTTAAAAAACTAATTGAAGAAAAGCATAGCGAATATTTATCAGTAAGAGATTATGCAGCACTTTTGGCTATTACTCCTAGTCATTTGAACGAAACTGTGAAGCAATTTACAGGTTTGAATGCCAACAGTCTGATAGATAACAAGCTATTAGTAGAAATAAAGCGGCTGTTGGCTTATACCGAAAAAGACATTACCGAAATTGCTTACCAGCTCAATTTCAAAGACCAAAGCTATTTCTCTAGGTTTTTCAAATCTAAAACAGGGTTTTCTCCAAAGGAATTTAGAACCAATTCCATAAAAAACACCTAAATTAATGTGTAATGTGTAATGTGTAGTGGTGGATTATTAAGACCTTTGTATTAATATTTAATAATTACGCACTAAAACATTAACAAAAAATGGCTCAATTGAATTTTGGCGGTACTATGGAAAACGTAGTTACCCGTGAAGAATTTCCGCTTTTAAAAGCACAAGAAGTATTGAAAACCGAAACCATTGCTGTAATTGGTTATGGTGTTCAAGGTCCAGGACAGGCTTTAAATCAAAGAGACAATGGCATTAATGTAATTGTTGGTCAACGCCCGGGCAAAACTTACGACAAAGCTGTGGCTGATGGTTTTGTACCTGGTAAAACACTTTTCAACATTGAAGAAGCATTGGAACGTGGCACAATTATCTGCTTCCTATTGTCAGATGCTGCTCAAATTGAATTGTGGCCAACAGTAAAAAAATATCTCACTCCAGGCAAAGCCCTTTATTTTTCTCATGGTTTCGGTATTACATACAAAGAAAGAACTGGCATTGTACCTCCTACCGATGTAGATGTGATATTGGTTGCCCCAAAAGGTAGCGGTACTTCTTTGAGAAGAATGTTTTTACAAGGTCGTGGATTAAACTCTTCATTTGCCATATTTCAAGATGCTACTGGCAAAGCGAACGACAGAGTAATAGCTATGGGAATAGCTGTAGGTTCAGGATATTTGTTCGAAACTGATTTCAGAAAAGAAGTATTCTCTGATTTATCTGGCGAAAGAGGCACTTTGATGGGTGCTATTCAAGGTATATTTGCAGCTCAATACGATGTATTGCGTGCCAATGGCCATACGCCTTCTGAAGCTTTCAACGAAACTGTAGAAGAATTGACCCAATCATTGATGCCGCTGGTAGCTGAAAACGGCATGGACTGGATGTATGCCAACTGCTCAACCACGGCCCAACGCGGTGCTTTAGACTGGTGGAAACCATTCAGAGATGCCACAAAGCCTGTTTTTGAAAAATTATACAAAGAAGTAGCAGCAGGAAATGAAGCCCAACGCTCTATAGATTCTAATTCAAAACCTGATTACAGAGAAAAATTGGAGTTAGAATTGAAAGAACTGCGTGAATCAGAAATTTGGCAAGCTGGCAAAACGGTACGAAGCTTAAGACCTGAAAATCAGAAAGTGTAGTACTCATTAAGTATAAAAAAAAAGTCAGGCATTTTTCGCCTGACTTTTTTTATTTTCCTACACTCAGAATTTCTATCTGATATTATATATTTAAAAAAGCGAACTAGCAAATTTAAACTCTATCAAATTAAGCTAAATCACCTTGCTTTCAGTTCAATATAAGGAATAATCATTTCCTCAAGTGATAAACCGCCATGTTGGAATGTGTCTTTATAATAGTTTACATAGTAATTATAGTTGTTGGGATAAGCCAAAAATTGATTTTCTAAAGCAAACACGTAAGTAGTAGATATGTTTTTCTTGGGCAAACCAAAGCGTTCTGGCTTACGAGTAAAAAATATTCCTTTTTCTTCAAACGATAAATTTCGACCCGCTTTGTAGCGTAAGTTGGTATTGGTATCTCTATCTCCCACAATTTTGTAGGGTTTTTGCACCCTTATGGTGCCATGGTCGGTAGTAATTACCACTTTTACTTTCTTTTCAGCCAATTTTTGAATGATTTCATATAATGGCGAATGTAAAAACCAAGATTTGGTAAGCGATCGATAGGCCGATTCGTCAGAGGCCAATTCGCGAATCATTGCCATATCGGTGCGAGCATGCGAGAGCATATCTACAAAATTGTACACAATAATATTGAGCTTATTTCCCATTAAATTGGAAATATTATCTGCCAATTGCTTGCCTTGTGTTAAGTTCAGAATTTTATGATAAGAAAATTTAATGTCCAGTTTATTTCTTTTCAACTGCTGAGCGAAAAATTTATCTTCATTGGCATTTTTGCTTTGTTCCTCGTCTTCATTTACCCACAATTCAGGGTGGTATTTTTCCATATCTGATGGCAACAAACCAGAAAATATTGAGTTTCTGGCAAACTCGGTGGTGGTTGGCAAAATAGAATAATAAGTACTTTTCTCTTCAACGCTAAAATATTCATTGATGGTAGGCTCTAGGATTTCCCATTGGTCGTACCGCAAATTATCAATCAATATGAAGTAAACCGGCTCCTTATCTTCGAGCATCGGAAATATTTTGTTTTTCATCAATTGGTGCGAAAGCATTGGCTTGTCGGCTTTGGGTTCGCTTATCCACTGTTCATAATTTTCCATCACAAACTTGCAAAAATATGTATTTGCTTCCGATTTCTGCATTTCAAGCACTTCTTGCATCTGTTTCGATTCCGATTGCTCTATTTCCAATTCCCAGAATATCAGCTTTTTATATACCTCTGCCCATTCTTCATGGGTAAGCCTATCGGAAAGTGTGAGGCTAAGGTTTCTAAATTCTTGTTGATAGCTTAAGTTTGTTTTTTCGGCAATCAAGCGTTTATTTTCTAATATTTTCTTGGCCGATAATAATATTTGATTTGGATTAAGCGGTTTTATCAAATAATCGGCAATTTTCGACCCTATTGCCTCTTCCATTATGTGTTCTTCTTCGCTTTTTGTAATCATTACCACAGGCAAAGTAGGTTTCAGGGCTTTTATTTGCGATAGTGTTTCCAAGCCTGTCATTCCCGGCATATTTTCATCCAGAAATATCAAATCGTAATGCTCAAATTGGCATCTTTGCAAAGCTTCAATACCACTATTTACAGCGGTAATGTCGTATCCTTTACTTTTCAAGAAAAGAATATGAGGTTTCAATAAATCGATTTCATCATCTGCCCAGAGAATGTGGTATTGTTGCATATATTTATGATTAAAATTATATTTTGAAAGTCTAGTTTGCGTTAATACGGTTAAACATAGGCAAATATTTTGCAATGGGGAAAAATACTTGAATTGTTTTAGTACTTTTGTTTGTTAGAATTTATAAGATAATTCTTACGTAAAGTGCCTGTATTAAAGTTTGCAATGAAAATTGAACTTAGATTCAGATAAAACCCTTGGTTACTATTATATGTTATAAATATCAAGCCAGCTCCAATAAGGGAAAAGGAGCGTTTTAAAAAATGAAAGTAACACCATTAGAAATCAGGCAAAAATCGTTTGAAAAAGGTTTCAGAGGCTACGAGAAAGAGGAGGTAGATGCTTATTTGCTTACGCTTTCTGTAGAATGGGAAAAGATGCAAGAAGAACACCGTGAACAAAGAATAAAAATTGATTCGCTAGAAAGAGAAGTGCATAAAATGCGCGAAGTAGAATCTTCACTTTATAAAACCTTAAAAACAGCTGAGGACACTGGTACTCACGTGGTAGAACAAGCCAATAAATCGGCCGAATTGATACTTCGAGAGGCACAAATGAATGCCGATGCTTTGATTAACGATGCCAAATATAAAACCAAAAATATGGTAGAAGAGGCTGAAGTGAAAGTTAAAAACATGGTAGAAGAAGCCAAAGATTCTGTAAAAATATCGAAAAGAGATATTCAAGAAGTGGAGTCTATCAAAGAAAATATGTTGATAGAATTGAAAGGAATAGCCAATGAAACCATCGAAAAAGTAAATAAAATAGCAGGTAAGTCAAAAAAAAACTTGATGAATGAGAATTCCACTCTTCCTGAAGCTCCGCTTTTCAAACATTTAGTAAATTCGGTAGATAAACCTTCTAGAGAATTGCTAGAAGGTTTATCTACCAATAATGCACTCAAACCAGAAGGCTCTTTTTTCGATAATATTTAAAATTAGGCAACTTTAAATCTGACTTTTTTACACTTAATACAACGATTTAATCTACTATTCAATGTCAGTTTTAAAATGAAATATAGTAGACTTTTATTTTTCTAAACTTAGTTTTTCAACTTCTTCAATAATTAATCCCGTGTTTTGAGCAACAATTTCTATGGATAAGCCTAATCTTAAAAGGTTTTTTGCAATTTTGTTGACTTCATTTTTAGCTTCATTCTTTAATTCATTTTTTGCTTTTTCAACTTCCCTCCTAGTAGCTAAAGCCCACCTCCCTCTATCGTCTTGCTCACCCATAAAAGCATAGTCATAGGCTCCAATTCTTTTTTTGTCCAATTGTGCTTATCGGCCTGTTGGTAGGCATGTTTCAATCCTTCATCTTTTACGTTTTCAGGAATTACCTCCAAACTTTCAGCATTCTTGATGAAATAAATCTACTGATCTGCAATAGTGGTCAATTCAGAAACTGTTTTATTGAATTTTGGCAGTTCAATAAAATTAAATTTAATATCCTTAATTAAATTTTCTCCCGTTTCAATGTCTATAATCTTGTGGCGGTTGATGTAACTTGGATTGTGGGTAACTACAAAGTCCATAATACCAATAAAAAATGTGGGATTTAGCTTTTTATAGTCGTCTCCTCGTTCAATTTGAGCCGAATAACTTTTTGAAGCATAGTAAAGTACTCTTTTATCAAAGCCATCTACTTCTGCTACTGCATTTCTACAATGTAGTTGCGTTGGTTTTGGTCTTTGGCTTTAATATCTACAATGGTAACCCTTCCCCCCTTTAAATCAGGCAATTGATATGGAGTTAAGATGTCTACATCTATGATTTTTTTGTCTGCATCCAACAACAATACAGCATTCAAAAAAGAAATCAATACTTCTTTCCTGTTCTTGTTTCCAAATATTTTCCGAAACGCAATATCATTTTTTATATCTACAAATTTCATATACAAAAGTATAATATTTTGTGAAGTATTAAAATGGAACCCGGGGATAATAAGGGCTCTATATGGTGATTTTAAAAACATGAAGCTTGATTTACTTCCAAGCTATTTTAAACCTTCGAAAATTTTTTTATCATACCGTGGGTTAAACCATCGCCTATTTTGTTTGCCAATTCTTTTTTGTTTCTATATTTGTAAATAATAAAATAACAAAATTAGGTTGAAACAAAAGAAAATAACTATTAAGCCTTTCTTAAATAAAAATCTTGCTCCACAAGATACCGATTGCAAGTATCCACTTTACTATCAAATAACTTATGAAAGGCGAAATACACAGGTGAAGAGCCATTTCAACACTTTTCTAATTGCGTTGGAAGGGTTGAGAGGCAAAGAATTGGAGCAAGTAAAATTTGAATCCAATATTCTGCAAAGAACAGTAGCCTACGAGCAACAAAAAATTGGCAAAGCATTTACTTTACACGGTATAAAAGACAAATACGAATTGTATATACCAAGTTTAGATGCTTTATTTGAGATGTATTTGAAAAAAAAGCTGCTTAAAGCTGTGAAATGCAGCAATTCTGAGTTTTTGCCCATTCTCAAATTTGAAGGATTTGAAGTTACATTCACCTTGCTTTACAAAGCTTCAAAATTGCTAGTAGAGAATTTCAACAAAACTTTACCCTTGGAATTCAAAGAAGAAATC
>CAZMFZ010000050.1:11042-23927 GCA_964565665.1 uncultured Bifidobacteriaceae bacterium
AAGAAATCGAGGCTTATCAAAAATATACGGCCATCAAAAAATCGACACCTTGGCTAGTTAGCTACGATTGTGTGATGGATTGGCTTGATTCTGACTATAGAGCTGAGCTTAAAAATAAATTGACTGGACATTTTATAGAAAAATCTACTTCAGTAGAAAAAACAATGTCTATTCTCAACGTTATTGTAGAGGAAAAATTAAAAAATACGTAAATCGCCAAATAACCAAATTGATGAATAAAAAGCAGAATCCCATAAAAATTGCCATTGAAAAATTGACGATGCCTTTTCAACAGTTTTTTTCTGAAGTAGAACTGAGTGGAATGCTACTTTTGGCAGTAACAGTAGTAGCCATGGTGCTTGCAAATAGCTCGTATGGCGTTGCTTTCCTCAATTTTTGGCATACAGAATTTGAATTTCATTTCGGATCATTTAAAATGACAATGGATTTGCACATACTCATCAATGATGTGCTTATGACATTATTTTTCATAATGGTAGGTGGCGAAATTAAAAGAGAAATTGCCGAAGGAGCTTTATCAAGCAAAGAAAAAGCCATTCTCCCCATTATAGCTGCCATTGGCGGAATGTTATTTCCTGCACTTATATATGCGGCATTCAATTTCAATCAACCTTCATCAAGCGGCTGGGGCATACCCACTGCAACTGATATTGCTTTTTCGTTAACTATAATTTCGCTATTAGGCAAAAAAGTGCCTTTCAGTTTGAAAATATTTTTAATGGCTTTAGCTATAGCTGACGATTTGGGTGCCATAGTAGTAATTGCATTTTTCTACTCTAGTTCGCTTGACTATTTTCATTTATTAGGTGGTATTGTGGTGATTGGTATCTTATTTATATTGAATCGCACAGATGTGACTAACCTTAAAATTTATTCATTTTTCGGTATTATTCTTTGGTATTTCTTTTACATGGCCGGCATCCACCCCACAATAGCGGGTGTGGTGTTTGCTTTTGCAGTTCCATTTCGATTGAGCGATTGGGAGCATGTGTTTGAAGAGAAAATGAAATTGGTAAGACATTATTTTCATGCCCTTGAAAACCCTAAAAATACTGACAAACTTGTACGTGGCGAATTGATAGAAAAATTGCAAGTAGCAAGTACAGAAATGGAATCGCCATTGCACAATGTGCTGGTGTCATTGCACCCCATTTCTAATTATCTAATTATGCCATTATTTGCCTTTGCCAATGCCGGAGTAGTAATTAATACTGCGGCAATTTCAAATATATTTTCGCCTGTTTCATTAGGCATTATTTTCGGTTTAATGATTGGGAAATCGACAGGAATATGGTTTACAACTTGGGCTGCGGTAAAATTGAAAATAGCTCAAATACCCGATGATGTAAACATGAAATACATTTATGGCATGGCTTGGATAGCTGGAATCGGCTTCACGATGTCGATGTTTGTAACAGGGTTGGCATTCAAAAATATTCCTAATAATGAAAGCTATATAGAAACTGCTAAATTGTCTATTCTAATTGCTTCCACGCTTTCTGGAATAATAGGATATTTTTACTTGAGTTTACTTCGCAAAGTAGTGGGGAAATAAATTGCAATTGCATTTTATCCTTTTAGAGATGGGCATTAAACAATTTGTTTCCGTAATTGACATAAAACTCCTGATAATTGCTCAATAATCGCATAACAGAAATCACCATTCAATGCTTAATTTTGATCACTAAAGTTGAAATGGCCTAAAAAGACAAATTCCTTATTACTTTTCAGTATAAGGAATCTGTACCGCAATATTTAACCTTAAAAACCCTACTCTTTCTTCTTATAAGCCCTTGGGGGAATTATAAGACCAATTTCTCTAGCTTCCGATAAGGATATTGATATAGCCTGCCTGCGGTTTCTCACCTTTCTTTCTTCAGTATTATTGTTTCTGTGTTCAGTATCTTCGTTCGTGTTATACAATATATTAGTCATGGTATGAAATTGATTTTTTGGATGTCTTCCCATTATTTAATTGTTGTTAATTGTTGTGCTTAATGGCTAGCAGTATTTTAAATATACATAATTAGATATAATAAAACCATGCCAAACTTTATAATAATTGATTTTTTTATAAACTTTATTTTAAAAATAAATATACCAACAAATATACAAGTTTGTTCATATAAATTAATTTTAAAGTAAAATGATTATATAGCATTTATTGCCTAAGGTGCCCAATCGTTCACTACATATTTAGGTTAGTAGTGGAATACAACCACGGCAATGCCCTTATTTTTTGTTTTCCTCTTTCTCTTTTTCTTTCTTTTCCTTTTCTTTTTCCTTTTTCTTGAAAAAGCCTTTGAGCAAAAAATTGCTCTGAACAGCTTTTAGATCTTGCGCTAAGTTAGCCGTGGCCTTATCCGTATTGCGGAGTATACTTTTTACCCTATCGGCCGCTTCTTGATCTTCAATCAATGTATATACAATTCCTTTCGAATGATTGACTTTATAGGCAATTTTCGACAATTCGTGTGTGAGCACTTCAATATGCCCAAGCGTATTCTGAGCTGAAACCAATATACCGTCAATATCAAGTGGCTTTACAATGCGCAGCACATCGTTATTTTCGATTACTTTGGCAGTGTCTGAGCCAGGCATAAGCTCTACAAGTTTATCTCCCATCAATCCATCTGAACCAATATTCATTTTCGAATCTTTTCTAAGAAATTTTTGCACTTTCGACTCCACATATATTTCTACCTTTATAGAAGTATCGTTCATAATCAAAATATTCGATACACTACCCACTTTTATGCCCGCAAAACGGACGTTGTTGCCCACTTCAAGCCCTTTCACATTTCGAAATACACTTGAAAGCGTGATAGTGGAGGAAAAAAGATTTTTATTTTGCCCTACATAGAAAATGGCGAAAGTAAATGCAGCAACACCTAATATTACAAAAAGGCCCAGCATAATGGTACGTCTATTGATTTTCATAATTTATAAGCCCTCGATCTATAGAGGAAGTTTTAATTGAGTGATTTGAGGGCGACACGGATCTGTATCGCTATCTTTTATTTTAGTTTTGCTATTTGTTCTGATTTGGATTGCATACTTACAACCAATTTTAATTATATATGAAAGAATGATTTGGTTAATTGATCATCTGAGTTACTCAATTCATCAAAACTTCCTTCCGCTGATATATTTCCTTTGTTGAGAATAATTACCCTGTCTGCGGTAATCTTAGCACAAGGAATATCGTGGGTAATGATAATAGAGGTGGTATTGTAACGTTCTTTCAAATCTAATATCAACCTGCTTATTTCATTTGAAGTAATGCTATCTAGCCCAGTGGTAGGCTCATCGTAAAGCATTATTTCAGGTCGCATCACCAAAGTTCGTGCTAGCCCAGCTCTTTTTTTCATGCCACCCGAAAGCTCAGAAGGGTATTTATCGATCGCGTCAGATAGACTTACATTGTCGAGCGTTTCTTTCACCCTTTTATCTATTTCACTGCCACTTATTTTCTTATCCATTCGCCTAAGTGGAAATTCAAGATTTTCACGTACAGTCATAGAATCGTACAAAGCTGCACTTTGAAATAGAAACCCAATAGATTTTCGGGTTTCGTTCAGTTGATTGTGCGATACTCCAACCATCGATTTGCCTAACACTTCTATCTCTCCAGCATCGGGTGTGATAAGACCCACTATACATTTTATGGTTACAGATTTACCAGAACCCGATTTGCCTATTATCACTAAATTTTCTTTTCTCCTCACTTGAAAATCTACTCCTTTCAATATATCGGCATTCCCAAAGCTTTTCTTTAGGCCTTTTACCTCTATCACTATTTCATTTGTATTTTTTTCCATTCTCCTATTTTCTTTTTCTATATAAATAAATGAATAAGGGTCACTATTTGAACGGCTATCAAATCGATAAAAAACACCACTAATGATGAGATAACGAAAGCTGCGTTTGCAGCGGCACCCACACTTTCTGTTCCTTTCCCGGCATTGTAACCTTGATAGCAACCCACTATGCCAATAGCTAATCCAAAGAAAAACGATTTGAGAATGGCAGGAAACAGATCCATAAAATCGACCCCAGCAAAACTTTTCACAAAAAACAAAGGGAAGCTCATGCTATTATAAATATTCACGCCTATATAAGCCCCAACCAAACCAGCTATATCTGAGAATATAACCAACAAAGGCACCATAAGTGAACAAGCAATCACCCTACTCATTACTATAAATCGAAATGGATTTGTAGCAGAGACTTCCATAGCCTCTATTTGCTCTGTCACTTTCATAGAGCTTACCTCTGCACCTATGCCCGAGCCTATCCGCCCAGCACATATTAGTGCGGTAATTACCGGACCTATTTCCCTTAAAAACGATAAGCTTACCATAGATGGCAACCAAGATTCTGCCCCAAACTCTGCCAATACTGGCCTGGATTGCAACGTGAGAACCATACCCATAATCAAACCCGTTACAAGCACTAAGCCAAGCGTTTTATTGCCCAACATGTAGCATTGCTTCAAAAATTCATTGATTTCAAAAGGTGGTTTTACAAAAAAAGGGAAATAGCTGAGTATAATTTTGCCGGTAAATTGCATTGCATCTCCAAAATCGGAAAGTTGCTTTAGTATATACTTTTTGAAGCCAAACCCATTTTCTTCTGCATCGCCATTTTCCGGTAAAGCCATCTCTATTTATTTACAATTAAATTACTTTGACTAAGTATAAAGAAAATATTATGCCAATATTTTTACGGGCTTAAAATGGTAAATTATACTGATTTTAAAATCTGTTCACCTCAATTTGTGGCAATATTTACCCATCTAGTGGGGAATAATAAGTGCATTTCTCAAAATGGAAATTAAGCGATTGGACTTTGTAAATTTTAAAACTCGGTAAGTCTAATACTTAATTAGTGCCATTTATATAAATGGCTTAATGTTTGGGAATAAAGTATGGCATAGTTTTATAACCCTTTTTTAGTGTTACAATTTTCTTAAACATTAATTTTAAAACAATGAACGACAATTCAAAATTAGTATCTTCCCTACTATTGGGAGCCGCAGCTGGTGCTGCCATAGCCTTGTATCTCACCTCTGAGAATGGCTCGAAATTTAGACAATCTGTAAGCGACAAAGCTGGCGATTTACTCAACGATTTGAAAGAGAAAGCCGAAATGGGCAAAGATGCAGTTGCTTCTATGACAGACAAATTTAGTGCTGTTGCCAATGACTTAACTAAAAAAGCAACCACAACCACCTCAAATGCTGGCAAAACGGCTGCTGAGATGTATGTATAAAAACTAAAAAAACCCATGGAGCAAGAAACAGATTTATCGGCCAAAGTAGGCAACTTACTTAGTAAAGCGGTGCTTTATGCCACTCAAACCAAAGATGTATTAATTCTCGATGCCACCGAAAAAGCCTCGAGGGTAATAGCCGACATAATAAGCAGCATTCTCATTTTTATACTTATACATTTGGTCGTGATATTTGCCAGCATCGGTTTGGGTTGGTATATAGGTCAATGTATCGACAACTTGCCCATGGGCTTTTTATTTGTAGGTCTTATATATTTGATCCTATTGGCAACAGCTTTAGCTATAAATAAAAGTGTAATACAAGCTACATTAATAAATATCTCAATTAAAAAACTAATTCATGGATAGGCAAATCAATAATTTAAAAGATTTGATGGAGGAACGTGCCAAGCTTAAAGCAGAAATGGAAGTTAATTTAATGTTGATGAAAAGCGACATTGAGTTAATTAAATCTAGCTTCAATCCAGTGAAAATAGCCTTGGGATTTGCAAAAAAACTGCTTTTCAATAACCAAAAAGGAATAGTAAATGATAGCTTCCGCAATATGGTTGGTTCATTCAGCTACGACAAATTGCTGCGTTTTTTGCCTTGGCCTTTGAGAATTGCCTCGTCTTATTTGCTTAAAAACTACGTTACAAACTATCTATACAGCCATAAAGAAAGCCTAGCACAAAAAGCTGTGGGCATCTTTTCCTTAGTAAAAAATATGTTTTCGAAAAACAAGCAAATGGCGGTTTAGTAAATTCAATCTTAAATCAGAGCATAACTCAATTATAATGACAATATATTTGAGTTATGGATGAAATTATAAAAAACACATTAGCCAAAGATGTGATATTGGCCAAGTTGATAGATTCGATAGATCCCAAATCGAACATGACGGCTTCTACCACCATCACAACCGATATTTATTTTTCATTACTTGATTCTATCGTTTCGCAACAACTTTCTGTAAAGGCTGCCGATACTATTTTCAAACGGTTTTTAAATTTATTTCCTAACCAATATCCTGCAGCTGATTTGTTGATTGCAGCCGATACCGAGCAACTCAGAAGCGCAGGTCTTTCCTATCAAAAAGCTTCTTATCTAAAAAATACAGCAATGTTTTTTTTAGAGAATGATTTAAGCTTTGAAAGCATGCGATTGCTTACAGATGAGGAAATCATAAAAACATTGGTTCAAATAAAAGGCGTAGGAAAATGGACAGTAGAAATGATGCTTATGTTTGTGCTTTTCAGACCTGATGTATTTCCTTACGATGATTTAGTAGTGCGAAACAACATAATAAAACTGTATAATATTGATGGTAAAGGGGCAGAATTGAAGCGTAAAGTAATGAAAATAGCCGAAAACTGGCGACCATATCGCACTATCGCTTGTAAATACATTTGGCGATGGAAAGACACACCAAAAATTAATATTCCTAGCTGATATGGCTTTCAAGAAAGCGATTTTTGTAGTTTTGAATTCTTATTTAGCTCTACAATACCATCGCAAAGCAACGCAAAAGTTCACCCAACGCTACTAACAGACATATCTCTGCTAAAAAACGTTTGCCTACAAAAAAATGGTACAAACGCTTAGCCTTTACAGTATTACGGACAGCAATACTATTTTTTACACTTAGTTTTTTGTGGGTTTTGATTTACAAATGGGTAAATCCACCATTTACCTATCTGATGTTGAAACGAAAATTGGAAGCCGTATTCCTAGGCAAATCCAATAAGATTAAATATCAATTTGTGCCTTACGATCGCATTTCAAGCAACCTTAAAATGGCCGTAATAGCCTCGGAAGACCAAAAATTCCCCACCCATATTGGTTTTGATTTTGAGGCTATAGACAATGCGATTGTACGCAATAAAAAAAACAAACGCAAGTACGGAGCCAGCACAATAAGCCAACAAACTGCCAAAAATGTATTTTTATGGGATGGAAGAAATTTTATTAGAAAAGGATTAGAAGCCTATTTTACCACATTGATAGAATTTTTGTGGGGTAAAAAGCGAATATTAGAAGTGTATTTAAATGTGGTAGAGATGGGAAACCTCACATTTGGTGCTGAGGTATCTTCAAGAAAATATTTCAATAAATCAGCCGCTACACTTTCACTTGAAGAGGCCACCAGCATTGCTGCTGTGCTGCCCAATCCTATTATTTTTAAGGTAAAAACGCCTACCAAATTTATCATTAATAAAAAAATGTGGATTAAAAACCAATATTATGCCTTAGGAGGGAAAAAATATATTAATGACTTAAAATGATGCCGTGTTTAACATGTAAAAAGAAAAAACAGAAGTGATAAATTATCTTTAGAAAGAAAACTCTTTAATTAAAATTTCAAAAAGTGGTTTAAATAAATCTACCTATATAAATCAAAACTGAATAGTGTAAGTAGGATTTACATAATTTTTCTAAAATAAGTTGTCCTAATTGATGCTAATAATTATATAAATTATAGCTTAAATCCTTTTTCACACCACATATTTGTTTAATATGCTGAATTTTAGGGCATTTCACTTGTATTAAATAAGTAGGATATATTATATTTGCGATGTAGTAGTTTTTGTTTCATAGGGAAAAGCCGGAGTAGTATCTACTTCGGTTTTTTATTTATACTATAAAACAGAAATTATTTGTATTAAAAGCGACTTGGCTCATGCAATAGGGCTATGATTTTAGAATAATAAGCATTGGCATACCACCCTATTTCCAAAATAATAGTACCCATAATCTCATACTTTTTTGAGGATATTGCATAAATAATTATTCGCCTTTAGCAGCATTAGCAATTCTAAAACGATATACTCCATCTATTTTAAAGGCTTCATCGGGCAATGACATGTGGCCATTGAAATATACGCGGCACTGCGTTTTGGCAAGGGTAGAAAAATCGGCAGTATATCCCCTTTTTATTAGATTTTGTAAAGCATCTGCTGCGGTATCAAAGCTATTTCCATTCATAACTACAATAGCAACCTACCTTAAAACAAAAGTGGTACTTGGCATAAGCATTAGCTTTACCTGAAAATTGGTTTGTCATTTTGCCTTATAAATTGCTTTACTAATACTACAAAATCTATACCATGCCCACAAATACGTTCAATATTCTGTAGATAGATAGAAAAAAATTGGACACTTACTTGTAATCAAAACCTCGCCAACGGGCTGTAAACAAAAAAAGCTGACTCTTACGAGACAGCTTTTTATACTAATTTGGAATTTGAATTTCAACTCAATGACGTACAACCAGTTTCTTCACTGTCGATTTGCTACTGTTGTATAGCTTAATAAAATATACACCCTCTGCTAATCCCGCAATGTTGAGTTGATTTGTTTCGTTCAAGTCAAAACTACCTAATGTGTTGCCAATCAAATCGTAAATCACCGCTTTGGTGTATGCAGGAGATTGTATGTACACCATCCCAGAAGCAGGGTTAGGATATATTTCTACACCAAGTGGAATCTCGCTTGCATCAGTGGAGGTCAAATTCACAAAGTTTACTGTCACAGTATAGATTTTGGTAAGGCCTGTTTCCGAGGTGATGATGTAGCTAATGCTATTAGTAAAGTTATTGGCAGATACTCCCGTTATTTGTTTTGTTGCCCCTACAAAAGCACTGGCATCGGCATCTATTCCAAATTGAGCTACCAAAGCATTCAAGCTGCTGCCTATAGGGAAATTAACTACAATAGAAGTTCCTATTATGCTGGTTGTTCCTAATTGACCTGGAAGACTAAAGCTTGCGATGTCACTGTTATTACTTGGCACTCCAAAGGTATAAGTCGGAGTACGCAACGAGTAACCTGTGCTTGATAAAGCATAGTTAAAATAAAAATTAGTACTGGTTGTAGATTCTATGTAGAAGCTATTACCACTGGTAGCATTAGGCGACACATCGGCAGTAACATAGAAAAAGTGATCTCCAATAGGCAAATATGAATTAATGGAGAAATTCAAGTTAGAACCTGTAAAATAGGGGACAATTCCAGTAATGCTTTTAGCACTGGCATCGAAAGTTGCCGATGTACTTGCCCAAAGTCGGATGTAATTAATATCTCCTTCAACAAAATTGCCCTTAGTTTGCAAATATATACTTGATAAATTTCCTATGGCATTAAATACCGATAGTTTGGCCGCATATACCAATTTGCTAGTTCCTTTGTTTATTTTACCACCTTCTACAGGTATTGAAGCACTAGCATAAGTGCTGAGGTACGAACCCAAAACAGTGTGCAACTCTCCAGTAGCTAGGCTGCCGTTTACAGTTACTTTTCCCCCTTTGAAGTTACTTGAATTGATAGTAACTGATTCAATACCAAAGGTATTGCTATTAAATGTTCCTTGACGGTAGGATAGCAGGTGAATATAATTATCCCCTATGCTAAGCAATTTCTCTGCTAGGGTGATAGAGTAAATGGTACCGTTACCTGAGCCAAGATAAACCTGATCGTAATCAGGATTATCCAAAGAATTGAAAACTGGCGATTTTGTGATGTATGCTTTTAGATAATAGAAATCGTTCACATCATTATACGTGCCTTTTGTTTGCACTTTAATATTTAAAATTTTCGCATCGGCCTCTGCTACATTTAATTTTATGGTGTAAACAGGCTCTGTACTATATATTGGCAGGTACTTGCCAGCTATAGCAATAGAAGATATAGATACAACACTATTTTTAATAGTAAATACGTTGCCTTCGATAGAAGTGCCCGTAAGTGTGCCACTAGAAAGTGCAATTCCTGCTACCGAGATAGCCTTTACTTTAATAGTAGCCCCAGTCGTGGTAGTTGGGTCCAAGCCAATTACGATATTGAAGTAACTTTTCCCCGCAGGTAAAGTGTAATTTATTGTTGGATTAAATCCCTCTCCTGGCACGGTGGCCTCGTATTTTGCAACAGTACTAGCCACGTTAGCATAGTCAGGGTTAAGTTCGTTTCCGTAGTTGCGATATAGATAAATACCGTTCACTTGTTCAACGGAATAACTTCCAACAAATGATAGAGGGAAACTATTAATATTTACAGGTGCATTGGCATTAAACTCTATCGCATAAATGGCATAAACGCCACCGTCTGGATTAAGAGATTTGCTAGGTAAAGCAATGGTAGCTATTGATACGGCAGGCACGACTGTTGTATAACTTTTTCCTAGTGCAAAATTACCCACCACTGTTGTACCATTGTTAAATGTAAAGCTATTCAAACTCTCTGGCTGTATTTTTATGGTATTACCCAAAGTAGTAGTGCTTGCAATAGAGGCCGAGACGTAAAAATAATAAGTGTTACCAAAGCTCATGCCAAAACTCATCCCTGTAAAACTTAAATTTTGTCCGCTGCTGGTACTGAATGTGCCATTTACGTAGGCGTTAGCATTTTGAGGGGAATCAATATCATTACTATAATACAAAAAATAGTTGCTCAAAAGCACTGCATCAAGACTACCAGAAATAGAAAGCACCAATTGATCGAATGAAAAATTACTATTTGGTGTCACTTTAAAGCCATATAAAAAGTTGGTTGTTCCTGCCGTTGCTAAGAAATTTTGCGTAGCCACAGTTTCAATCGCGGCAATACGCCCAATGGAATAAACTACTCCGGCTTGTATTCCTGCCCCTGTAAATGTGCCATTCGAAATTTGTATGCCTGTAGTTGAAACTACATTGATAGTATTGCCATTTTCCGCAATAGTTCGAACGTTTGCCACCAAGTGCAAGTATGTCTTCCCCTTGGGCAAATAACCAACTAGGAAATTGATAATTTGACCAGTTCCAGAAGCACTATGATAATAATTATCTATAGAATTGTTTTTGTTGAATGTAGGTGAGGCCGACATATACAGGTAATAGTAGCCTATATCTGAACTTGTAAAATTGCCGGCCAAAGCTATGCTAATGTTATTTAAATAGGCTGGCAAATTGGCATTGTCTAATTCTAAAGAATATATCAATTGGTTATTATTGTTTGCTCCTAGTATGGTACTATTTGTGGTAGCTAACGTTGTAAATTTGGTAAAAGGCTTTGCAATGGTAAATGAAGCTCCTGCTGCCAAACTACCTGTAACTGTAGTGCCAGGCACTTTAATGGCAGATGCTGCATTACTGTTTTTCATGTTGAGGGTATGACCATCCACCGCATTGGTGGCGATATCGGTTGTAAAGAATAAATAATTGGCACCTACGGGCAATTTGTAATTTGGGCTACTGTTTAAATTCTCTCCAGCTCCAGTTGAGTTCGACCCATACTCATAAACAAGTGCCACATCGTCTCCATCTCCGTAGATTTCGTTTCGACTGTAAATTGTTCTAAATGAATAATAATACTCCAAATCGGTTGAATTGTAACTGCCGCCAGTATTTAAATCATAACTATTTAATATAGCATCAGCATTGCTTACATTCAGCTTTATTTTATAAAAGATATTTACATCTGTGTTCACGCCCATTATACCGGCCGGCAAGGCTATACTCTCCACAGAAACAGTGGGTTTGGTATAAGTGAAAATGCTTCCTACCGTTATAGAACCAGTTTTTGAACCACTTATAAACTCAAAATTTTGAAGCGACCCAGCAGCTACATTGATCTTTTTACCAGCAATGGCTTCATCTTCTGCCCTCACCGCAAGAAATAAATAGATTTCAGCATCCTTGGCTATCGCGAGGTCTAGGCCTGTAAAAGTGACACTTCCTCCTGCACCATTGTAATAGTTTAAATTGTCTATATCACTCGCATTTTCAAATGCACTCGTAGTTCCATAGTAAAGGCGGAAATATCTTGAATCTTCAGAATTGAAATCGCCTGCCAAATTAAAGGCCGCTTTATTCAATATAGCATTTGCATTAGTAGCTGTAATTTTCAATTTGAAAATTACATTATTATCTGTGCCCAAGCCTATTTTTCCAGCTGCAATTGCAATCGAGGCAATGGAAATGGCTGGGCTTTTGATGGTTTTTAAAGTTGGAACTACAGCAGTACCAGTTATTGAACCTGCTGCAAAGCCAAAGGATGAGGGAATACTCACTACCTGCAGTGCCAATGTACTACCTAGCGTGGCAGCATCTTCAATATCGGCAGTCAGATATATATAGTATTGATTTCCATTGCTTACCTCCCTTTCGAAGCCGGTAAAATTAAGGACTCCCCCGATACCAGCTAAGGTGATAGTGGAAATTTTGTACGGTGAATAGTTGTAGAATGTAGAATTTGTGCTTACCCAGAGTGTGAATGAGGCTACATCAGCTGCTGTATAGGTACCTGCAACTCTAAAATTTATTTCATTTAACACGCCTGCGGAACCGCTTGCTGTGATTTTAGCCTTGTAAAGCAGGTTGTCAGAACTGCCAGGAGAAAATGCATCTTGGGTAGTAGTTTTGTCTTCAATACTTATAGTAGGCGGATTAGATATTTGAATACTGCTTAATCCTGTATATTCTCCCTCAAATAGGAAATCGTCAAGCTCAAAGTTTGCTCCTAAAAAGGTATCGATAATCAGCTTACTGCCTGGATTTGCATTATTGGAAATATTAGCCTTTACTTTAAATTGGCCACCTGTTTCACGTAGTGAAA
>CAZMFZ010000051.1:0-23828 GCA_964565665.1 uncultured Bifidobacteriaceae bacterium
TCATCTAAATGTGTGGGCTGAAATATTGGAAGGAATAAGATCGGTTGGTATTTTGGATATGCAAATATTCAGATGGGAAACCCGAATGGTGATGGTGGTTGAAGTGCCAGAAGGTTTTGATTTGGAGGGTGCTTTTGAAAAACTTGCTACTTTGCCACGCCAAGCTGAATGGGAAAACCTCATGTGGAAGTTTCAAAAAGAATTGGTAAAAGGCGAGAAATGGGTGAAAATGCATAATATATTTAGTTTAGACAAAAGATAAAAAATGAAATTATTTAGTAAAATACTAATTGTATCTATTGCATTAGCGTACAACTTATTGGCACAAAACAATAAAATATACCTGCCCAATGAAGACTCTTTGGCTAAAAAGATAAATCCACAATGGTATAACGATGCCAAATTGGGCATATTTATCCACTGGGGCTTGTATGCAGTTCCTGCTTATGCCCCTCCAGAATTAGACCCTGGCAATGTGAAAGATTGGACAGTTTTCTACAAAAATAATCCATACGCTGAATGGTATTTGAACACTATGAAATTTGAGGGTACGCCAACTCGAAAATACCATGATGCGAAGTATGGGAAAGATTTTAGTTATTATGATTTCATTCCGATGTTTAATGAAAAAACTAAAAAATGGAACCCCGACACTTGGGCTAGTTTATTTGACGAAATTGGAGCTAAATACGTAGTAATCACCACCAAACACCATGACGGTTTTTTGCTTTGGGATTCTAAAGTACCATATCCCAACTATCCACCCTCAAAAAATAGTTTGATAGCTGAAAGAAATATTGTTGCAGAATTACAAAAATCTGTGAAAGCCAAAAATATAAAGTTTGGCGTCTATTATTCTGGTGTTCTAGATTGGACATTTTATAAAGTCCCCATTTCAAATCTTTGGCCTGATCTATTTGTTTCCAAGTCTCAAACTGCTTCGTATGCAGATTATGTAACAGCACATTACAATGAATTAATCGAAAAATACAAACCGGATTTGTTGTGGAACGATATTAATTTCCCTGATAAAGGAGATTTTGTAGGCGTAATGGCAAATTATTTTTCGACTGTGCCAGAAGGCATAATCAATGACCGATGGAATGCAAAAAATAAGAAAATATATGGATTTACCACCCCTGAATACCAAGTACTGGAAAACAAAGTAGATTACAAATGGGAAACATGTAGAGGTATTGGCAACTCGTTTGGCTACAATGCATTGGAAACAGATGTGCACTACATATCTGCCGACAAACTCATTGATTTATTTGTAGATATAGTAAGTAAAAATGGTAATCTATTGTTGAATATTGGTCCGGATGCCGAGGGTAATATTCCAGCAGCGCAACTTTCGAGATTACATGCACTTGGAAAATGGTTGAAAGTTAATGGCGAAGGAATTTTCGGAACAAGTACATTTGATAAAGCAGAAGGCAAAAGCGATACCAAAGCAAGAATTAGATTTACGAGAAAGGGCAAAGACGTCTACTGTTTTCTACTTGATTCCATTTCTGTGAATAAAATTACGATTAAAGACATTTCGTTCAACGGAAAATCAATCATTACAATTACAGGAAATACTACACCGCTCAAATGGTCTCAAAAAAACAATGAAGTGACTATCGAAATGCCCAAAAAATGGCAAAATGAGTATGCAACTGGTTTCAAAATAAGTAATTATTAAACAAATATTTTCGTGAATCTAACTAACAAAACAGCCATTGTAACAGGAGGTGGCTCAGGAATAGGGAAAGCAATATCTGTACTTTTTGCTCAAAATGGCGCAGAGGTTATTATCCTCGACATGGATGAAAAAGGCGGAAATGAAACAAAAAATGAAATTGAGAAAACTGGTGGAAGGGTAATGTTCCATAAACTTGATATTTCCAATCATACCTTAACACTTGCGTACCTTAACACCTTAACGCAGATAGATATTTTGGTAAACAATGCCGGTATAGCACATATTGGTAGTTTGGAAAATTGCTCCGAAGCTGATTTTGATAAAATATATCAGGTGAATGTAAAAGGGGTATACAATTGCTTATCTGCCAGTTTGCCCAAAATGAAAGCGCAGAAATCGGGAGTAATTCTAAATATGGCATCAGTAGCATCAAGTATTGGTATTCCAGATAGATTTGCTTACAGCATGAGCAAAGGTGCAGTGGTCGGAATGACACTTTCGGTAGCCCGAGATTATGTAGAACATGGTATTCGTTGCAATTGCATTTCACCAGGCCGTGTTCATACACCTTTTGTCGATAATTTTATTGCCAAAAATTATGCAGGAGAAGAAGCTGAAATGTTTGAGAAATTAAGCAAATCACAACCAATCGGCAGAATGGGATTGCCAGAGGAAATAGCCAAATTAGCCTTATTTCTATGTTCTGATGATGCTGCATTTATCACAGGCGTAGATTATGCTATTGATGGCGGATTTATTAATTTGAAAATGTAAAGTTCACAAACCCGAAGGGGCATTTACTAAATGAGGTAGTTTACCATATAAAAACATGCTTTTTCGCATTTTATTCTTTCGATATTTTGAAAATTCTTGATTCACATGTACACTTTTGGAACTATAGTATTGCAAATCCAGAATTTGATTGGATTGGTGAGGGAATGGAGAAAATAAAAAAGTCATTTCTACCCGATGACTTAATTCAAAATATTGGCAATCAATCAAACCAACTCGTTGAAACTTTCAACTTTGAACTTTCAGCTTTGAACTATTCTTGTGTTGCCGTTCAGGCTGCCGAAGCATGGCAAGAAACTGAGTTTCTATTAAAATTGGCAGAGAAAAATAAATTTATTAAAGGGGTAGTGGGTTGGTGTAATGTTCAAAATTTTGATTCATTATTCACTACGCCTCATTCAACATTACTTAAAGGATTTCGGCATGTTGTTCAAGCCAAACCGCAAGGATATATGTATTCAGATTCTTTTCGATATTTTATTTCAAAGCTCAAAAACCGTAATTTTACTTATGATGTATTGATAAAACCGCATCAGATAGCAGAGGCATTGGAATTGGTTTCGGATTTTCCGAATCAAAAATTTGTGATCGATCATTTGGCAAAGCCAGATATACGAAATCAAGATTTTGACCCATGGAAATCACAAATACAAGAGTTCAAACACTTGCCAAATGTGTATTGCAAAATATCAGGAATGGTTACAGAGGCTTATTGGCAAAGTTGGCAATCTTCTGACTTTAGATATGCGTTGGATGCAGTGTTTGAAACCTTTGGCACCAGTAAGTTAATGTATGGGTCTGACTGGCCAGTTTGCCTCTTAGCTGCTGATTATCAACAAGTTGTAAATATTGTTGCTAAATATATTTCAGAATTATCATTATCAGAACAAGAAAACATATTTTACAAAAACGCAGCAGAATTTTACAACATTTCAACAAAAATTTCCCCTCGGGGTTAGGGTCTATGGATTTAGGATTTAAAAATAAGGTATTCATTATCACAGGTGGCGGGGCAGGTATTGGCGAAGCCATCACCTTAGGAGCTGCCAATGAAGGAGCGAAAGTTGCCATTATCGGTCGAACTCCTATCGCTAACTCTGCATTAGAATCAAAATTAAATCAAATTGAAGCAGATTATTTATTCATCAAAACCGAACTTTCCAATGCAGAAGATTGCAAAAACGCAATCGATAAAACCATTTCTACATACGGTTCGGTAGATGTTTTGGTAAATAACGCTGGTGTAAACGATGGCGTAAGCTTAGAAAGCGGAAGCCCAGAAGCGTTTATTAAATCTATGCACAAAAACCTATTTCATTACTATTATATGGCACATTATGCCTTGCCCTCTTTAAAAAAATCGAAAGGAAATATAGTAAATCTTGGTTCGAAAACTGCCGATACTGGCCAGGGAGGCACATCGGGCTATGCTGCTAGCAAAGGTGCACAAAATGCCTTAACCAGAGAATGGGCTGTAGAAATGTTGGCATTTGGCATTCGGGTCAATAGTGTGATTCCTGCCGAAGTGTACACGCCTTTGTATGATCGATGGATAAAAACATTTGACAATCCTGAGGAAAAACTCAATGACATTATAAGCAAAATTCCATTTGAAAAACGCTTTACCACAGCGGAAGAAATAGCAAATATGGTTTTGTTTGTGGCTTCAGAAAAGTCAGCCCACACCACGGGGCAAATTTTGTATGTAGATGGCGGATACACGCATTTAGATAGAGCTTTATGAAATGCAAAATTTTAAATGTTGAATTTTGAAAGAAGTTCATGTGTATAGAAATGATTATTTTTGTTTATAAAATTTAGAATCATGAGGGTCAATGTTGATTTAGACGATGAAATGCTCGCAAAAGATTACTTTTTATTATCTATGGAAAGGAATCCAGACGCAAAATTTAAAAATTCTGTTAAATCAAAAAAGAATTAGAAATGAGAACAATTATTGAAATTGATGAAAAAAAATGGCTATACATATGGCTTTAGGTAAATTTAAAACGAAGAAGGAAGCTATTAATGGTGCTATTTAATTAAAAATTAATACGATGAATCGAAAAAAAATGGTTGAAATGTTTGGAAAATTTGAATGGGAGGGCGATTTAGAAGAATGGCGTAAATCTAGATTCCCTGAATGGGATGGATCAGGAATATGATTTTCGATACCAGTATTCGGATAGACTTTATCGTTGGTAATGTTAATCCTAAATCAATGTTACTAAAAGACTATTTTGATAATGGTTCTACAATAAATATTTGTCCATGTATAGTTCAGGAAGTTTTACAAGGTTCAAAATCAGTGAATCATTTTTTGTTTTTAAGAGATTTGATGAAGGGATTGACACTTTTGGAGCAAATTGAATATGAAATGTCTATTAATGCGGCACAAATGTATTTTCAATTACGTAAAAAGGCATCATCATTCGCAAGCCTAACGACTGCCTCATTGCCGCCTATGGCTTAGAATTTAATATTCCGTTGGTACACAACGACAAAGATTTTGATGCCATAGCAACCATATTTCCCTTAAAAATTTTTCATCCAAAAAACCTATAACCATGCATTTAACAAAAAATTCCCCTTCGGGGTTAGGGGCATTAAAAGTACATCCATCAGATGATATGATTGTGGCATTGCAAGATTTGTCAAAGGATGATATAATTCAATTTGAGGGAGAAGTGTACCGCTTGCAAGATGCCATTCCCGCTAAGCACAAGTTTACAACCAAGGATTTTGCTATTGGAGAACCACTCAAAATGTATGGAGTAATCGTAGGAAAGGCTACGCAACCAATCAAAAAAGGTGGACTGATTCATACTGAAAATATTAAACATGCTTCAGAAGATTATTCCATCGAAAAGAAAAAACCTTATAGTTGGACAGCACCAGATGTGGCGAAATTCAAAGATAGAACTTTTCAAGGATTTCTTCGAAAAGATGGAAGTGTTGGTACTGCCAATTATTGGTTGTTTATTCCAACGGTGTTTTGTGAGAATCGCAATCTTGAAATCATCAAAGAAGCTTTTTATCAAGAATTGGGCTATGCTCAACCTGATAAATATAAAAAATTTACCAAAGAGTTGGTATATGCTTTTATAGAAAATCAACAATTGGATGCATTAAATTTCCAATCTAAAATTCAACATCCAACATCTAAAATTTTCAAGAACCTTGACGGCATTAAATTTTTAACTCACCAAGGTGGTTGCGGAGGCACACGACAAGATTCTGCCATATTAAGCAAACTCTTAGCTGCTTATGCAGATCATCCAAATGTGTGCGGCATTACCATCATGAACCTAGGTTGCGAACATTTACAAGCTGATTCTCTTAAAAAAGATATCATGGATAGAAATTCAAACTTCGATAAACCTATCCTCACATTTAGCCAGCAAAAAGGTGGTACAGAAGAGGCAATCGTTTCTGAAGCGATCAAGCAAACATTTATTCAACTCATAGAAGCCAATAAAATAGAACGGAAGCCAGCTTCAATTATGCATTTGAATTTGGGTGTAAAATGTGGCGGTTCCGATGGGTTTTCAGGAATATCAGCCAATCCAGCCTTGGGCTATGCAGCCGATTTGCTTGTAGCTTGTGGAGGTACAGTACTTTTGGCAGAATTCCCTGAACTTAATGGAGTGGAGCAGGAATTAATAGATAGAAGTGTGAACAATGAAGTGGCAAATAAATTCATCAAGCTAATGCGAGCTTACGCTGCTCAGGCAGAAGCATCAGGTAGTGGTTTTCACATGAATCCATCACCGGGCAACATCAAAGACGGATTGATTACCGATGCCATCAAATCGTGCGGTGCTGCACGAAAAGCAGGTTTTTCACTAGTTACTGATGTGCTAGATTATACTGAAAAATCTACCAAGGCAGGCTTAAATTTAGTTTGCACCCCTGGCAACGATGTAGAAGCTACTACAGGAAAAACAGCTTCAGGAGCCAATGTGATATGTTTTACAACAGGCTTGGGTACTCCAACGGGAAATCCTATTTGCCCTGTGGTTAAAATTGCGACCAACGATGCCCTAGCAAACCGCATGCCTGATATTATTGACATTAACACAGGATGCATCATTACGGGAGAAAAATCTATTCCAGAAATGGGTGAAGAAATAGTAGAGTTTGTGCTCAAAGTAGCTTCAGGAGAAATAATACCCAAAGCTGTTCAACTTGGCCAAGATGATTTTATTCCTTGGAAAAGGGGAGTGAGTCTTTAACTTAGGGGCATTTCAAATTAGTCTCGATTTTTTTGTAACAACTCACCCAAGTTAGTAGTAGAATAATTGTGTTGATCTATTGCGTGATTATCTTTAAAAATTAATTCACATCCAATGTTTAAAAATTCCATTATTTTTCTGTTCGTTTTAAGTACTGGGTTGCACAACCCCATATTTTCACAATCAAAATCACCATCGGATTATGTGAACATGCACTTAGGCACCTGGGGTTATACAGGTGGGGTTATCCCTGGAGTAGGCGTCCCATTTGGTATGACTCAGTTTTGTGCCATGACTCGCTACCCAAAAGTGGGCAACACATGTTACCAATACGAAGATACCAGCTATGTAATTGGCTTTACAGCTACTCACCAACCCGCAGTGTGGATGGGTGATTACGGATATGTAAACTTAATGCCAGGCTTAGGGAAACCCAAATCTTTGTCGCATCAACGTAAAATGAAATACAGCCACAAAAACGAAGAAGCACACCCGTACTACTATAAAGTGCCACTATCACAACCTATAACGAACCAAAAAATAATGGCGGAATTAGCTGCAACATCCAAGTGCGGTTTGTACCAGTTCACATTCCCAACCTCTGACTCAGCCAACATCATAGTAGAAGCCCTTAATTCCGATTACGCCAGTTCATATATCAGACGTGGTGAAGGAATTGACCATCAAGGACTTGTATATGAACAAAAAAGAGTGTCAGGGTACGTTAAAGTAAAACCTGAAACAAACGAGATTGAGGGCTATAATCCTGATATTCAATCACATAGTATTTCACCTAATTTAAAAAATTTTAAAGGGTATTTTGTAATACGGTTCAATAAAAAATTCAAAACTTCGGGCACTTGGAGCGATAGTTTATTTTATTCAACACAAACAATTACAGGTTCGCACGTGGGTGCATTTGTAACTTTTAAAACCAATGAAAGTGAAATAATACAAGTTAAAGTAGGAACTTCATTTATAAGTTTGTCTCAAGCCAGAGAAAACCTCGAAAAAGAAATACCGAATTGGAATTTTGAAAATGTAAAGGCAAATGCTAAAAAAACTTGGGATACTCAGTTAAGTGCAATCAGCATTACCACACCAGACCAAGATTATTTGCAGCGGTTTTATACATTCATGTTTCATGCCCACCAATACCCAAGAGATATCACCGAGTATGGCAAATATTATAGTGCCGCAGCCGATACCATAAAAACAGGATATGGATATACAGATTTTTCACTTTGGGATACTTTTAGGGCACTTCATCCTTTGCTACTATTGACTGCACCACAAAGAGTGAATCCTATGATACAATCAATAGTTGATTTTTATAAAGAAAGCGGCCGATTGCCCGTATGGCCTAACCCTATGGAAACCAACATTATGATTGGAACGCATGCAGATGCCGTCATTGCAGATGCCTACGTCAAAGGTTTTAAAGGTTTTGATACCAATACAGCTTTCAAAGCGATAGTAAAAAATGGGAATACACCACCTCCCAACGATACCACCAACAAATGGGCTGACCGCGACCCATGGACCACCACAGAAGGCAGAGGTGGGTTAACAAATTATATTGCCAAAGGATATGTAGCCGTTGATGCCACTAAAGAATGTGTAGCCCGAACGCTAGAATATGCTTTTGATGATTTTTGTATCGCAGAAATGGCAAAAAAAATGAACAAAACCAAAGAATATCAACTGTTTGCCAACCGCAGTCAAAATTATAAAAATACATTTGATTTAGGCAAAATGGCCTTTATGCCTCGATATAAGAATGGCACTTTCAAAAACGACACCCTCGAAGGCTTTACTGAAGGGAATTATTGGGTGTATCGCTTTTTTGTGCCTCATGATGTGGAGGGATTAGTCAATTTGCACGGAACTAAAGAAAATCTTGCTCAACTTTTGGATTTAAATTACTCCAAATTTGGGTATGGCCAACATGGTAATGAACAAGTGCATAGCAATCCGTATATTTATAATTATCTAAATCAACCTTGGAAAACTCAGGAAACGATTGATAAAACCATTGCTACTTATGGAAATGCACCTTGGGGAATCGGTAATGACGATTGCGGTCAGATGTCGGCTTGGTTTGTGTTTAATACCATGGGTTTTTACCCCGCCTGCCCTTGCAAAGATGAATATGTGATTGGCGTGCCACAAGTGCCAAAAGCAGTCGTAAACTTAGGTGCTTATTATGCCAATAAAACCTTTGTGATGACGGCACAAAATCTATCCCTTAAAAACAAATATATTCAAAACATCAAACTAAATGGAAAACCATTGAAAACCTTCATTATCAAGCATCAGGATATTATAAAGGGGGGTAGTTTGGAGTTTGAAATGGGAGAAAAACCAAACAGCAGATTGTTTGCAAAGGACAAAGAATAATTTAAATTTAAAATCAAAAGCGGTTGCATGTTCCCATCCGACTGTGATAGTGAAGTAAAACTTCATAGAGTAGGTAAACTTGAGCTTGGCTTAAGTTCTATTCCTCTTTAATCTTTTTTATGACACTTTTATCTGAAGAATATAAACTAATGTCGTTTAGTAAGTCCTTCCTCACCCCTCTCACAAAGTAAGGTTAATAAAATTTGCCTTACTAAACGACACCGGAGTATAAACTAACTATGATTCAATGAATAAATGCCGCTTTTAATATCATTAATAGCAAATGTTGAAATTCTTTCCCTAAGAACTCTGTTTTGAAAATCGTGTATTTTAAACTTCATAATCCGGTCTAAAAGTAAGTGCCTTTTGCAGTTCGTATCATAGGATCTGCAAGTTTGGAGCACTCATTACAAATACATGTTTTCTAAAAAATACTTATTTCCATGTGTTTGATCAAAACTTTGCCCCGATGCTGACGAACATCGTTCTTCCATTTGCAGGCAACAGGCCTGGCCCTGGATATCCGCCTGCCCTGCGTGTGGCGTACATTTCATCGGCCAAATTGTTGACGCCTGCTTTTACATTGTATTTCCCTGCAAATACGTAAGTAAAAGATGCGTCCATTACCACATAGCCCGAAATTTTTCCGATTGTTCCTGTAGCATTTGGTTTTTCAGTATTTACAGCATCGGTATATACTTCCGAAACTTGATTTAATTGAAATGTTGCAGAGAAATCTTGGATGCTGTAGGTCGCTCCATATCGCCCTACGGTTTGTGGTGCATTTTCCACACGCTTACCTTCTATGGTTTTGAGTGGGTCGGTGGCAATCGCGGGGTTGTTCCACTTCGTGTATTTTGCATCAACATAAGCAAACGATGCGAATACACGGATGTAGCCAAATCGCGAATTATTTGTAAATACACGGATAGGGTCAAACTCCACAAAACTTTCAATACCTTGGCTTACAGATGTGCCAATGTTTGTGCGGTAGGGAAGCCCATTTTGTATCACCGTTCCTACCCTGTTGTCGTAGTTCAAGTAAAATCCGCCAACATCAAAACTCAAATAGTTTTTAACTTGCCCTCTAAAACCAAAATCTGCATTGTAGCCTTTTGCATCCTTTAAATTAGGATCAATCACATCTGTAGTGGCAGAAGGAGTAAGTTCAGAATAGGTAACTGGCCGGTACGATTGACTAAAGTTTGCATAGATATTAGTTGCGGCTGTTGTTTGATACTGCGCTCCCAATCCAAGCAGCAACACATTTCTTTCTTGTCTTTTGCCTTCTATATTTCCCGATGCTGAGGTATTGATATATCCTTTGGCCGATGAATTGATCATTTCAAATCGCGCACCAGGCGTGATGCTCAATCGCTTTCCGATTTTAAAGATGTTTTCAGCAAAAAAAGCATAGTTATCCGTGACAAAACTTAAATCTCTGCCCCATTCTTTTCCATTCGACAATGCGCTAATGGAAAGGTCTAAATCGTTTTCAGTTGTGCCAATTCCAATTTGTTTTCTAACCGTAGTTCCTCTATAAACCCTGACACCAGCTGCAAGAGTACTGTTTTGATTTAATAAATTATAAGATTTCAAAAATCTCAATTCAGCACCCACGTTGTAATAAAAATCCCGATCAACTTGGCGTGGATTATACGATTTTAGTGCCGTGTTAAATGTATCAGCCACGTTAATTCCTTTGGTAAAACCAACACTATTTCGCTCAGCTACTGTGCCAAACAATTTCACACTTAGTTTGGTACGCTCGTTGAATTGGTAATCAAAAGAGAGCGAGCCCACATTCCAAGGGGCACTCAACCAGTTGCGCGAGCGGTTTGACTGGCGAGGGTTTGCTGCAAACGATGAGTCTGTAAGCCCACCTGGCTGCTGGCTTTTGTAGTCCATGCGTGTATATTGCAAGCCAATGTTCAATTTAGCAGTCGCAGCATAATTTACAGATGCATAGCCAGTATTTACACTATAGGTGCTATTGTCGCGCCAACCTTCGGCATTGCGATGGTGAAAATATGCGTAGTACGACACTTTTTTGTAGGTACCACCCACAGCGTTGTACGAATTGAATAATCCGTACGAACCTGTTGTTTGCTGGGTTTCAAATACAAAAGGCTTGTTTGCATCTCCTTTTTTGATCACATAATTCAACAAACCGCCAAATTGCGGACCAAACTGCAAAGAGGCTGCTCCACGAACCAATTCAATAGTGCTGACAGCCTCCATAGGTGGACTAAAATACGCTTCAGGGTAACCAAATATTTCAGAAGAAATATCGTAGCCGTTTTGCCGCACGTTAAATTCCCACGAGCGGTTTGGACTCAATCCTCGTGTAGCGATGCCCATCTGAATACCAGAACCGTCATTTTCCCAAATATGAACACCAGGTACTTTGGCAAATATCTGCCTCGGATTGTTGGTTGAAAGGTCGGCATTGAGTGCACCCACGTTTATAACCTCATTTTTTTTGCCTGAATAAATGATAGTTCCTTGCACTTCGGGCAATCGGTCTGGATCTAGTTTGGTCTGTTTTTCCGTTACCTCAACTTCATTTAGGTTAACGGCTTTTGTGGTGTCGGACCGCTGCGCCAGCAAAGTTTGAGCTATGATTAGTAAAGGGAAAGCGCTGAAAATAATTTTCGTATTCATATAAAGGGGATCTGGTTAATAAGTCTGCAAACTAACAACTTAGATTCATTCTAAACAAGGATACTTCTGGTAATTAATAAAATAAAGTAAAATCGAGTTCCTCACTGCATTTAATTTCAGCTAATTAATTAGGATTTTTGAAGCGAAAACATTTTTTTTGTAACACTAAAACCAAAGAAAATGAAAAATCTATTTACCCTCTTTTTGATTTCGATGCTTGCCATTATCGGTGCAAATGCACAAAAAATAAATGATAAAGTTCTGATAGAGTACAGCGGTGAGTGGTACAATGGAAAAATTTTAAAAGTAAATGCCAATGATGAACTGTACTTTGTGACCTACGAAGATTGGGGCAACAATTGGGATGAATGGGTGGGTACAGATAGAATAAAATTTGGTGAACCTGCAGTACCTAAATCTGAACCTCCTGCAGCACCTGCAGCAAAAAAATTTAAAGTTGGAGACAAAGTTGAAGTTGAGTATGGCATGATTCCTGAACCAGCCACCGTTATCGAGGTAGGAGAAAATAAATACCACATTAAATTTGACAAGTCTTTGCTTGGTGATACTTGGGTGATAGAGAAGAAAATCAAAAAATTGTAGATTTCTGTCCACTTTGCACACCAAAATATTATGATTTTTGTCTGTTGGTTTTGAATATCACAGGGGTATGGTTACCAACCATCGGCCGCCCAAATTCACCACTTCCAGCTAGGTACTATGGGTTCGTTCCTTAATTTCACCCGTATTTGAAAATTGGCATTGGTCGATATAATTAAAAGTCTTTTGTCTTTTCTAATTGATCATTGCCTTTTCATTCTTCGCTACAGGTCATATTTTACTTATGTCTGATTTATCCCATTTTTTTGCGAGAGCAACTATTTTTACTGTTGCGTGTTAAAAATCCGTTTCTATCTTTGCCTCAGATAATAACAGCCTTATCTAGTTCTGACCTGCCAGTTTCTTATTCGTTAATTGGTGTTGGCAATATAGCCGGCAGCAGCCTTACACTCACTGGTGCTGAAGGCTTAGTATCTGTAACCGCATTTCAAAATGGCGATGCCAACTATGAATCAGCCACCCCAATTGAGGTAAGTTTCATGGTGTCAACCCTAACAGGTAATGCCACCAATATTGCATACAATGCAGCAACTGCTATCCTAAGCATCTACCCCAACCTATCTAATGGTACATTTACTATTATGGTCATCGCAAGGTTTTGAATTTACGATAGCCTCACTAGAAAGGCAAGTAGTGCTGGAAGATAAATTGAAAGAAGGAATCAACGAAATCAAAACCCATTTGCCGAAAGGATTGTATGTGCTAACGGCAGGGGGCATAAGCAAAAAAATAATAATAGAGTAAGGTACGTAATTAGGGACGTACTTTCATTTGCTGCAACACCTTCCAAGTGTTGAAAAATTGGAAGGTATTTTCGTGAAGAGGCTGCTCCATCCGACTGTTTAATTTTTATCTATGCTTCGATAAAAACAAAAGTTGGAGTCGCATTATATATCTTAAGATTTGCCTGTGTAAAACACACTACAACTAGAGAAACCTACTTAAATACAATATTCTCTGCGTACTCCACTGCAAATTTACCATCCACTAGGTTGGTCATTTTCTTGCCATAGATGGTGACGTTTTCAAAAGTAATGTTTTTGATCATGTGTTGTTTGTCGTAACCAGCAATTACAGAAAAGGCATTGGGTGGGCCATCAATTACAGAAATGTTCTTGAACAAAATGTTTTCTATTGATCCACGTTGTGCACTGAATTTAACTTTTTCTTCATCAGTCAAGAGTATCGCATTGTCCCATACCCCATGCCAATAACGTGCCGTAGTTTCTTCATTGCTGAAAGGGTTGTCTTTGCTGTATCGACTTAAAAAAATGGATAAATCAAAAAGCTTTTGTGTAGTTTCTTCTATCCTAATATCTTCAAAAACCAAATCTTTGATAAGTGTATAATCGGTATTATGTATTGAAATTGCAGCACCTGCTTCGCAATGAATTATATCACAATCTTGAAATCGAATGTTTTTGACTTCAGTGGCAGCAAGCTCAAATCCAATCTCAATCGCATTGCCCCAAACCGTGTTCCAAAGCACACAATTTCGCACCAATATGTTTTCACAGGTTTCGGTATCAGGGTATTTGCGGATACATTTCACCGCTATATTATCGTCTTTGGTTCTGATGAAGGAGTTTTGAATTACAAGGTTTTTGGTGCGCACAATATCAATACCATCATCGCCTCCATTCTCACTCAATATATGTATGTTGTCAATCAGCATTTGATTGCAATGTGTGGGCACAACCTCCCAAGTGGTGGCTCTAATTAGGGTAATTCCTGACAGCGTTACGTTGTTGCAATCAATTAGGTCTACAAACCTATACCATCTTTTATCCTTCTGGTAGCCTCGATTATTCACGCCATCTAATATCCCGCTACCCATTATTTTGATGTTTTTGGCATTTTCAGCCAATATAAATCCTTCCACTACGGCACCTCCTTCAATATATAACGTTTTGTTGCTCTTCACTTCTATTTTGCCAATTTTATGCACCTTACCTGTTTCATAGAAAATCACATTTGTATCCTTAGGATTAGGTTTTGATTTCTCAATCGGGTTGGCAAATACCAGCAAAGGCTCTTGATATGGCATTTGATTAATCTCTACTGAGAACTGGCATGGCCTTTTGATTTTTATGGTAATGTTAGTCCCTGTGTAAGAATATACCAATCCCAAAGATTTGGGTCTGATATCGACCCAACGGATATCTTTTTTGCTTTTGATATTCAAAGTGAGTTCCCCCTTAAAATCAAATATTGTAAATGGAGCCAATGGGTGATCGTACACAAAAACTGATTTGTTTTCGACACTAACTTGAAACCATTCAGACGCCTTTACTTCAGCAGCAGGAATGTAGGTGATTACCTCAGCAAATGAAAGGGAAATGGTAATGGGTAGAAGGTAACATGCTTTTATAAAATTATTCATATTGAGGTATTAATTAAAGTGCAAATCTATGATTTACCTTTCTTTGATTAGCCTACTTGACCAAAAAACAATAAAATTAAAGCATCTGCTTGCGGGGTGAAGAAAATCTGCAAGGGTTTTGCATGTTATTGGCGAGTTTTACAAAACAATTGCGTACTGGTTCGATTTGTATGAATAAGAAACTGATCTGAATAGGAGTGTCGACTATTTTACCTAAAAGCCAAGTCATCAGACAGTATTTTCAGATGCTTCTACATTGTTTATGAAACACCTAAAAAATCGCCCTATTGAAATAACCAACACTTTTTTAAACCAAAAGCGAATGCGAGCCGATGTCTTGGCCGATGGCATAGTAGCCCAAATATTTAACCAACCAAATGCAAGAGAAATTCTTTCTGTAATGGCCTCGGTATCGAAAAACAGCAACCCCAATCCCGAAAATCTACCCGATTTTTTGCGGGACTATTTCGATTCAACAGCCAAACTGCCTGCCTGGCATTCGAAAAGGAAAATCAAAATCAGCTCAAAATTTTTTTGCCAAAATACACAACCCATCATGCTGTGCCTGATGATGCTTTCCCTTCCGTATTGCTATGCAGCCGGGGCAGATGCCGAGGTACTTTTACTTTCGCAACGTATAGGCAACGATACCCGCAAGAGACTTTCTGAAACTGGGCAATTTATATTTGATGTAATGGCTGAAGATGCCTTTGAGCATTCGGGCTGTGGCATTCGCAGCATACAAAAAGTGCGATTGATGCACGCAATTGTTCGCTATCATTTGCAGAAAAATGCACTCTGGAATAATGAAAATGGGCTTGCCATCAATCAAGAAGCTATGGCAGGCACAAATTTGGCTTTTTCATTGATGATACTGAGAGGTTTGCAAAGGCAAAATATCTCTTTTTCTGCAGATGAAGAAAATGCTTATATTCATCGCTGGAATATTATAGGCTTTATGATGGGAATAGATGAGGATTTACTATTCGATACCGTAAAACAAACTGCTTTTCTGGAAGAAAAAATAAGAACTAGACACTTCATAAAATCAAAAGCTGGAATAGAACTCACTGCCGCTCTAATAAACACTGCAAAAGATTTTTTTCCTGATAAACCCGCTGATAAATTTCTCTTTCCTATTATGAGCCATTTACTGGGCAGAAAAGTGGCTGAAATATTAGAAATTCCATACTCAGAAGAAAATAATGAAGTGATGGCACTCTTGAAACTCAAAAACACATTTCAACAAGTATTCAATATCCAATTTGGCAAAGTAAATTTGGCAATGCAAAAGCAAATGCAACTGGAAAATGAAGGTAAAAGAGCTGATTTCAAATCTCCATATAAATTGTAGAATCATTTGCGACAAAGCTTGAATATTATATTCAAAAACATTGTCATTAACTTAAAACCTCAATCACTTCTCAGCAATTCTGCGAAATTGCAGCAGAAATCAAAGGGTAAGGGATGAGTTATGTAAAAAGTGCTTAAGCTAATGACATTAAACGCAAAAATTGACAAAGTAGGCTTTTATGAAAATATCAATTATCACCGTTTGCTACAATGCTGAAAACACTATTGAGAGATGCTTGCTATCGGTACTCGACCAATCGTACAGTGATATAGAATACATTATAATTGATGGGTTTTCTGCCGATTCTACTGTATCTATTATTGAAAAATACAAATCTCATATTTCAAAATTAGTATCTGAACCCGACAAAGGCATTTACGATGCTATGAATAAAGGAATTGCATTGGCTACAGGTGAAATGGTAGGTATACTCAATGCAGATGATGTATTTGCCCACGAAAATGTGCTCATCCATATTGCTGAAAAATTTAAAGAAGATCAGAATGATTCTTTATATGCCGATTTGCAATATGTAAATAGCACTAAAGTAATACGCCATTGGAATTCAGGCAGTTATAAAATCAACAATTGGTATTGGGGCTGGATGCCACCACACCCTACTTTTTATGTGAAACGTGAATTATATGCTAAGTTTGGTAATTTCAATACCGAACTTAAGCTGGCAGCCGATTATGAAATTATGCTCAGGTTTTTATTGAAACATAAAATATCAGCTTCTTATTTGCCTGAAGTAACAGTAAAAATGGCTGTAGGTGGGGTGAGCAATAAAAGCATTAAAAATAGATTACTTGCCAACCAAGAAGACAAAAAGGCATGGACTATAAATAATTTATCCATGCCTTTTTATTTGCCTTTGCTCAAACCTTTAAGAAAAGTAATGCAGTTTCTTAAAAAGTAAAACTACTTCCGTTGAAATTGGTGATGCCTAGTTCCCTTACCACTTTCAAAATGCCTATGTGTTTTTTGAGCGGTGAAGCTAACGGGGTTTGCCATGGTATAGTCTAAATGGATGTTGAAAATACCATATCCATCGAAGAAAACTGCATTTCCACTTCTGCCTGAGCCTTGATCACTTAACCCACTTTGGCTTGGTGCAGCTTTTTTACCACTAGTAAAACCGGGATCAGAGAGAATATATTTTGTTTCCCTAGTGCCTGGTACACCTTGTGTTTCGTTACCTGTGGTATAGGCTTGCTTTGCACCCAAATCATCTAAATATTGCGTAAAGGCGACTGTGTAAGTGATATCCGCACCAATATCAAAAAACTCACTAATTTTTATTCTAGTTCCTATGCCTCCGTTTATGTAAGGGACTAATGTGCCATAATTTTTGCCTTCAAAAGTTTCAATGCCAGCTACAGATTGATATTGATTAGTAATGGTATTGAGTATACTAGGTGTAAAACTCAAAATTCCAGCTCCTGCAATTATATAAGGTACAAAGAAATTTCTTCTGTTGTATTGGTCAGATTTGTCGCCCATAAACCTGCTTATGGAAGGAATTAAGTCGAAATGAGCTAATATTCCAAACTCTACAATATCGGTTCTAAAAGAAATATCTCTTGCAGGTCTTCCAGTACCTTCTGGCGAATCGGCATCTGCCGCACTTATTCTTCCATACCTAAATTGCGCTCCGACACTTACACGGTTTGTAAATCTGTATTTTAAACCCAAATTGAATTGATAATTATTGATGTCTTTGAATGGCCCGATAAAGCAATCGCCCGTTTGGCAAAGTTGTCCAAAATACGACATGGTGCCTACACCTACAGTCCAAGTCCAAGGGTAGGCTATTTTTCTTGAAATAGGAATATTAGAATTGGCTCTGGTTCGGGTTTGCCCTGGATACAGCTTTCTGCCTTGTGAAAAAGCACTTGTAAAACTGAAAACTGCAAGTGATATTATAAGTAAATATTTTATATACTTCATGTTCATATTGTTGATGTAAAATTACAGGCTCATAGCATACGATGTACAAAATTAAAAATTTAACTCAAATAGAAAAACAATATTAGATATAAACACCTCAAAATACGATTAATTAAAGATTTGTTAATTTTGATCTTTTGGTTTTAGCTCAATTTTGTTGAAGTAAATAACTGTGCCTGAGGCTTTTGTATAATCCGATTCTAAATTTTTCACTTTTTGAGTACCAAACGCAATAAAATAATTTCCATACCAGTAAGTGACATCACTATTGTACTGTTCTTTCACTTTTTCAAAATCATTATCAATTTCTACAAGTGTTCTTATTTTTTCGGTTTTTGTGGTATCTCGGTTTAGGAATTTATATTGTATCTGCCCATGCTGGCTGTAAGCGGCTATATATTGCCCTTTATTATGCAATATGTGTACTTTTTCATTGAGGTTAAAAGTGAGTATGTCTTGTATTACAATCGAATTATCCCACAACAATTCACCTTTTTTATCAAGACCGGCTATGATAGCGTGTGAGTAGCGCCAACCGTCAAATACATCTACAGCAGTCTCAATTGGCCTTCCGTAATACCAAGAAGTGCGGAATTCGGTATGGTATTGTGGGGAATAGGCCTCGGTAACTACTATATATTCATTGCTGTCTGACACAATAGGTTCATGAACTAGCATTTGAAAACTCAATTCCAAATCTTTGCCTTTGTCTTTTCGCTTCTCAATTTTTTTCTGCAATTTCAATTGCTCTTTTTGTGGTAAATAGTCGAAGAAATTTTTAAAATTAGTAAAGCTTTGATAGCGTATAAATTCTTGTTTTCCTTTTTTGATTTGAGCTAAATACAAGCCCTGAGCTCCGCTAAAGCCCTTGCTGGCGTATGAACCTGTTATAATTTTAATATCGGCATTTACACAATTAATTTTTCCATCTATCAGTTGGTTTTGATCTGTAAATGTTTTGATAGGCGTTGCCACTGCTTTTGCCCCACTGTATTTCAATTCTTGTATAAATAAATCTGATTTATGAGACGACTGGTTTTTTATCATCGCATGCAAGCGACCATTTATAGTGTCGGGACTGAAATTTACCACCTCTGATTTACCTTTTAATTCTAATAGAACTTGTTTATTGAGCTTGGTCTGCAATGAAGCATGGCCTACATAGGCTGTTTTTTCAGGTAAAAAATTGGGGATAAACAAAAGTGGAAAACAGGCAAAACCAATGCAGGAGCGATAAAAAACGGTGGCATCTGGTGGCGAAATAGTGCCTCCCATAAATGCGTTGTCGTCCATTACTGCAAATTGATTTAGCTCTACTCGCTCTTTGGGTAGTCTTCCTTTATTAATAAAAATTTCTCCCGTTTCTTGGTCGAGTTTTACAATTTGAAATTCTCTGTCTTTGGTAAAGAGAATGTAAACAAAAAAATCATCTGAAAATTTATTTACGAAAGTTAGATTATTAATTAGAGGATATTCTGTAGTCCATTCCTCAGTAAAAGTGGTGTCGTATTTGGTGAAAGTCCATCTTTCTGTGCGAGCTCCCTGGCTTTTAGCATTGTTTTCGTAAAAAATTACTACGCCTTTTTCTTTTAATGGAATTACATGATATTGGTTATTGGCTGATTTCACTTCCACCGTTATCCTTACGTTCTGAGAAAATGAATGCTGAATTGGCAAAATTAAGAGTAAATGAAAGGTTGAATATTTTAGCATAAAATCAACTTTAACATTTGGCCAACACACTAAAAATATTTTTTTAAGAAATTGAAAGCCTTGCATTAGGCACTACAGATTGGAGTTCGAAAGATTGATTTATGTATTTGAAATGAGCTGTAATGGCAATCATGGCAGCATTATCAGTACAATATTCAAATTTAGGGATAAAAATATTCCAATTCGATTTTTGTTTTTCTTCATTCATTCTTCTTCTTAATTCTGAATTGGCAGCTACACCTCCTGCAATGGCAATTTGGTTGATATTATGAGCTGCTGCAGCTTTTTTCAATTTACGCATTAGTATTTCCACCAACGTATATTGAATAGAGGCACATATATCATCGAGATTATCAGCAATGAAATTAGCGTTTTGAGCTTTGTTTTTCTGAAGAAAGTATAATATTGAAGTTTTGATTCCGCTGAATGAGAAATTCAAATTTGGTATGTCGGGAAATGGGAACCTGAATGTAGTAGGGTTGCCAAGCTGAGCTAATTGGTCTAAAACCGGACCACCTGGGTAGGGTAGACCTAGTAATTTGGCCGATTTATCAAAAGCTTCGCCTACGGCATCGTCTATCGTTTCGCCCAATATTGTTAGTTTATCTATTCCTTCTACCAAAACAATTTGGGTATGTCCCCCACTTACAGTAAGGCACAAAAATGGAAAGTCGGGCTTAGGTTCATCTATAAAATGGGCAAAAATATGAGCCTCAATATGGTTTACGCCAATCAAAGGCAAGTCTAAAGCCATTGCCATTGATTTTGAAAAACTGCAACCCACTAATAAAGAACCCAACAGCCCTGGGCCTTTAGTAAATGCAATGCCTGAAAGTGTTGATTTTGAGGTGTTTGCTTGCTGAAGTGCCTCATTTACCACAGGGATTATATTTTTCTCGTGGGCTCTAGAGGCCAGTTCTGGTACTACCCCGCCATATTGGCTGTGAATGGGCTGGGTAGAAATAATATTTGATAATACCTTTCCATTATGAATTACAGAGGCAGAGGTTTCATCGCAAGACGATTCGATAGCAAGTAAAATAATGGGGGAATCAGGCATCAATTTTAATGTAATTTATCGAAACCAATAATTGTGAAATTTCCCATATTGGTTCATCTAGGTGTGAGTTTATTGAAGATCTCTTCGCAGGGATGTTATAGTAGAGAATAGGGATTAAGAAGTTGTTTTTATAGTATCAAAGTTAGCTGGTTAGATCCAATATCCAAAACTTCAATAGCTGCTTATAATTATTTTCTCCTTAATAAGTATTGGATCAAAGTACATTTTAACGAAGCTTCAAATGAATATAATCTGCCGTTTATTTTCAATTACACCCTACTTTAAATATTTATGAATAACTTATTGTTAAATTTGAAATTCTAAAATTAACAATTATAATTTCAATGTTATTAACTTAAGACCTCAATCCCTTCTCGGATAGGAAAGGCCTGCACCGTTCAAACGGTGGTTAGGGATCAGGTTTTAAAAAGCAACTTAAGATAATGACATTGATTAATAAGGTACAATAGCGATTTGGCTACAAATAGCAATACCATAGTAGCATTTTTTCAATGGATTAGAAAACTGCTCATCATTGGTTTTTTTGTCTCATTATTTATTTTTTCAGTACTGATATTTGGCATACAAATTCCTTATGTGCAGACCAAGCTGGTAGAATATACCACCAAAGAACTGGCGGAATATGTAGATTACCCTATAAAAATTGGAGGTATCAAAATCACTTTTACAGGTGGATTAGTACTCGAAAATGTACTCGTTGAGGACAACCGAAGGCTTGATATGCTTTTTGTAAAAGAAATCAGGGCTAGTTTCAAGCTGATTTCCTTATTTGGGCGAGATATTGTGCTCCAAAAAGTAACACTTTATCAGCCCAATGTAAAACTAAGATACTATAAAGAGGTAGATGATATAAATTTTTCAGACTTCATTTATAGCCTTCAACACATCGGCCAAGATTCTACCGAAAAAGCCAAGATTTCCCCCCCACATGTAGGACGTTACACTAATTTCAAAGTGAAAATAGTGGATTTAGAAAATGCCAAATTCAGCTTTGAAGACACTGAAAAGCAACATATACACGACAGATTCGACTTTTCTAAATTTTCTTTAGATAGCATTTATATTTCAGTATCAAAATTTAAAATTGCAGGAGATACGGTTTCTTTCAATGTAAAAAAATTAAAGTGTAAAGATGATTTTAGCAAACTCAAAGTATATAACCTCGATACCGATTTTGGTATTTGCGAGCATTATATGAAACTTGAAAACTTAGATGCAGACCTTGGTAAAAGCCATGTCGCCAATTCGGTTATTTTCAGATACAATGGATTTAGCCAGCTTTCTGATATTGAAGATAGTGTACTTCTAGAATTTAGTCTTAACAATACCAAATTAGACACCAAAGATGTTGCCGTTTTTTTTCCAGAATTGAAAGGCTTCTACGACAATTGGGGCATTTCAGGCAAAATGAGAGGTTATTTCTACGATTTTAAGGTAGATGATTTTGACGCGAAACTTGGAAATAACAGTTGGGCTAAAGGAAACGCAGCTTTCCGTGGCTTGCCTGATGTTGAGAATATGGTGATGAAGTTCTACATCAGCCAATCGGAAATTGATATGCAAGACATAAAAAAATATGGACTTGCAGAAAATTACAAAGCCATCAAACCATTCGGTAAAAGTAAACTATCCGGCAATTTTGAAGGGAAATACCACGATTTTCATTTTGAAGGTGAAATAGCCACTAATATAGGAAAAATCAATAGCGATTTTGACTTGAAATTTGAGCCCGAAAATATTGTAAAAACTGCCGTTTACAACGGAGTTTTAAGTTTGCAAGACTTTGATTTACAGCCTTTTGGAGTGCCAGTTTGGATGAATAAAGTAGCATTCAACATGAAAATCGATGGCAAAGGATTCGACCCATTATTGGCCACTTTCAATGCTAGTGGCTTTGTGAATAAAATAGATTTGAATGGATATTCCTACAAAAATTCATTCGTAAGTATGCGCTTTGCCAATAAAAAAGGGCTGGCAACTCTCGATATTAAAGACTCGAATTTGGTGGCCGATGCTTTATTTAAGGCAGATTTTAACGCCAATGTAAAACAAATAGAACTTGATGCCAATGTAAAGAAAGCAGATATCTACAAGCTTGGCTATTATTATAAGCCTTTAAAAATGGCTTCTGATATTAAATTTAGATTGTCAGGATTTGACTATGAAAGCTTTAGTTTTGATGTAAATGCGAAAAATACTGCATTAATATCAAAACTTTTAGTGGCTGATTTGCGTGAATTATCAGCCAGTTATTCTAAGCTAAGTAGCGATAAACGTGAGTTTAAATTGAAGTCTGATGCCGCAGATTTGCAAATAGGAGGCAATTTTGAGTTATTCAATTTGGTGACTGTGCTAGATTCGTTGCGTACGAAAATTGGGCAGTCGTTTGATGGTGGAAAAAAAGCCAATCAACCCATTCAAATTCCATACAACTATAAATTAGACGCTGCATTTGAGTTCAAAATTAACCAAATAAATTCTTTATTAGCTGTTTTTTTGCCTGAATTAAAGCTTTCGCCCGGCAGTAGTTTTGTAGGTGAGTTGGAAGTAAAAAAAGGCGTTTCACTAAATTTTTTAGCCGATTTAGATACTATTCAATGGTCTAATATTCTTCTTGTTGAGAATAGATTTGATTTTTTAATAGAAAAGTCAGATGATGAAAGGCCTTTATTGGGTGTGTTTGAAGCCAATTCTGAGAAGCAATTTATTGACAAAGAACCCGCTACAGAAAATTTTAATATTGCAGCTGGGTGGAAAGATAATGTAATTGACTTTGAGGCTATTACCAAGCAGCAAAACGAGGACAATAACGCCAATTTATCGGGGCAATTCTTAGTAGGAAATGCTGAAAAAATACTCACTTTCAGAAAGGCAGAACTCAATTTTCTAAGTAGCAATTGGAATATTAAAAAAAATAATAAAATCACTTTCAAACCACAATATATTGG
>CAZMFZ010000052.1:0-23767 GCA_964565665.1 uncultured Bifidobacteriaceae bacterium
AACTGTCTGCCACCACAAAACTTGATACGAAGCACAAAGCTTCATTTAACCACTTCATTCGCTTTTTTACCAAACGCGTGTTAGCTGTTGCCCTCCATTTTCGTTTACTATTTTTTATTCATTGCAAGTGTAAGTAGGAAAAAACTTTCTGTCACTGCCATTACACTATGTATAATGTTTTCTTGCAATGCTATCATTTGACCTTTTTCTATTATAGAACTTTGTTGTGCTGTAATAAAATTTACTTTTCCTTCCAACACCTGAATACTTAACACTCCGTTCGCCTTATGTGCTTTTAATTCTGCATTTTCGTGTAGCCCCATCAGGACAATTCTCATAGTTTCTGATTTGAAAATTGTGATAGAATTTCGGTCGCTGTCTGTCCAAGTTGTTTCATTTTTTATTTGGTCAATAAATTCATGCAAGTTCATTTCCACTAGTTGAGCATTTAAAACCCGACTTCCTTCTGGTCGTTGCGATGTTGCATCATTTGATTTGTTTTCCATAAGTAGATGTGTTCTATTGTTTTGTAATTTTTCTACCAATTTTGAAGTTTTTTCGTCCGATGAAATACCATAACCATTGACTAAAGTTCCTTTAATGCTAAACTTCGTAGAAGAAATTGCATAAAGTATTGATTGATCCTCTGGATTAGACACTCCTTCAAAACGATAAACTTTGTCAATTTGAAAATCGTCTGGAGATAGTGTAACATTGAATTGATGGCATACTAAACATTCTTCCTGAATATTAAAGTCGTGGGTATAGCCCAACTTGATTAACCCATTTATGGTTTCTGATAATGTTCCATAACTTTCATTTAGAGAGCCTTCATTGATTTTCATAGGTAGTTACTTATTGAAGATAATATTTAAACAACTGGAATGTTAATTCCGGATTTCACTTACCACCCCAATATCAGAGCAGCAATTTGATTCGTGAACAATCTTAATCCACTCTTCATCTGAAATGGTGACTGATTTGTCGGAAGGTTGTTGACACCAATCGCAAATTTCAAGTGTTTCAGGCAGAAAACCAATACCGTCACATTTAGGACAAATATATCCACAAGTAGCCATCAGAATTCAAGATACGGTTTCATTTTTTCAATTTCTTCAGCAGAAATGGTTTGTATTTGTTTCAACTGGTCGATGCTATGATAAGTTCCGTGCTGTTTGCGGAAAGCCAATATCAATTTTGCTCTTTGATAGCCTATGTATGGATGCGATTTCAGCAATTGAAAATCGTCTGTATTAGCGTTAATTTTTATGGGTTGAAAATTTTCGGCAATCAAAAATTTCTTCTCGATTTCCTGAATTACTGTGGAATCTAAGCCCCATATTTCTTTCAATTGTGCCATGGCAACAAATCCGCCTAGTTTTTCACGAAATTTAATTATTCGCAAAGCCAATTTAAATCCAATGCCATATACTTTCTCAAACGCTACTGAATCGGCTAAGTTTAAGTCTTGTTTTTTATATTCATATTTGAGTTTAGGTAGTTGCCCATTATTTTCGATTTTCGTTTTTGAGTATGTTGTTTTAGTTTCTAGAGTTTTAATTTCGGGCAAATCAATATAAGATTCAAGCTTCACATAGAGAAATTCAGGGAAACCGTAAATCTTCTTTAAATCAGCTTTTATTTTGAATTTTCCTCCTTTTGAACGGTACTTTAATATTCTCTCAGCCAAATAAGGCTTCAAACCAAGTTTGATAAAATCATCTTCACTAGCCAAATTGGGATTGAATGCAAATAATTCGTTAGTTGGGGTTTCCGCGTTATCAGATAGTGGAACGTGAGATTCGATAGCAGTATTTTCATTTATTACTTGCAACAAACTATCCAACATTTGGCTTTCCCTTGGCTCTATAATGGAATGCCTTACTGACATTTGGTCGTAAATAATAGTAGCCACAATAGCCAAAACCATTACTAAAAGCATTATTACAAAGCCATTCATCTCCCTTTGAGAGAAACTAAAAAAATCTTTTATCGAGTTGAGCAAACGCTTTATCATTGGCTGCAAAGCAAGGGGTTTTTGTACTACAAATTCAAAGCATATTCAATCACTTTTTTTGTGGCTTCAAAAGGCTTTATTTCATTAAGATTAAGATAAATTGCCCCATATTCTACCAATTCCGAATGAGGCAAGTAGTGATTTTTTCCGTTAGATTTTAAAAAATGAATGCCGCAATCTGCTATTGCTTTTAATGGAATCATTCCTACCAATTCAGAACCAGATACTTCAGTATCGAATGCCAAAGCCCATTTTTTTACTGCTTCAAACACTTCATAAACGGGTGTAAAGGTAAAATCTGTGATATTTGTAGAAACTTGTACTTTGTCGAATTCATCAATATACCAGCCAATTGCCTTTACTTTACGCAAACCTGTTTCACTGTTTTCCCTAATCTTCAAAGCAATTTGCTTTGCTATAGTCACATTTTTAGTAGTAAGATTTACATTGTAAGCAACTAAAAATGGCCTAGCTCCAATAATGACAATGCCTGATTTGGCATTGAATTCAGCTTTTCCGTAGTCAGGCAAAAAATCAATTTGTTGCAATTTGCTTGCCAAACCTTCGTACTCGCCTTTTCGGAGCCAAGCCAAATTTCTTCTTTCTGGTGCAGATGCTGCATTTTCATACATAAACACAGGAATATTGAGTTCTGAGGCTACTTTTCGACCTAATTCATTCGCTAATTCAGCAATTTCCGCCAATGAAACCCCTGAAATAGGTACTAAAGGGCATACATCACAAGCCCCAATCCGGGGATGTGTGCCTTTGTGCAAACGCATGTCAATAAGTTTTTGGGCTATTTTAATTGCTTTAAAAGCAGCTTCAACAACTGCACGTGGCTCTCCTGCAAAGGTATACACGGTTCTATTGGCATGAAATCCGGGGTCAATATCTAGCAATTTTACATTTGGTACTGACGCAATAGAATTGGCTATGGCTTGGATGGTAGGTTCGTTTTGCCCTTCAGAAAAGTTGGGGACACATTCTATAACTTTATTCAAGGGGAAAAATTAGGTAAATATTCAGAGGCGAGCAAAAAAGCAAGCCTCTGAATAAAAAATGAGATTACATAGTTGTAAACAACCAATAAAAGAAAATGACTGCTCCTACAATAAATATAATTATACCCACTATATAATTTAAAAGGAATGCTACTAGCAAACCAATCAACATCAAAATAATACTTATAAGAAGGAATTTAGAAACACCTCCCCTTCTCTGGGTTTGCTTTACTTCATTTTGAGAAGCTGGCGAAATTTTAGTTTCCTCTCCTTTCAATTTGAATTCGGGGTTAGAAACTACTTTCTTTGCTAGCTTTACCATTTTGGCAGCTGCAAGCAATGCGGCAGTTTTAGAAACGGAAGCTGTAGCACTTTGCTCTTTAACTTGAGCCTTTTTCACTTCTTCATTTTGTACAGCCACAGAAAGCAAGCTTTCAGATTTTGTATCCGCTTTTGCAGTTTCAACTCCTGTTTCTTTTACAGAAGCATTAGTAATTGTGCTTATTTCAGCAACTTTCGACTGTCTGTATTCATTTCTGTATTTCCAATTGGTGGCTAGGTTTTGATAAGTGCTACAAGAAGATAGCAGAGCTACTACTGCTAGTAAGCCAAATACTTTTGTAAATGTCATTTTCATAATGGTAATGGATAAATGATTAAGTGAGTTATTATTAAGGGAGTAAATTAGACAAACCATTAAAGATTCGCAACTCTTAACAATTATTTAATAATGCAATTGCATTCTCTTTTAAACAACAAAAGTCACCATTCCAGTTTTCTTAATACTAAAGTGGTGACTTGATAAAATTTACGCAATTTATGCTTTCACTTTTGCAATTGTAGTAGGGTGAAAACTTATATGATAAGTATGGGAAACTTTAATTTGCCTAAATTCATGTCTATAATGCCACCGAGTAGCCATTTTTGAATATGGACTGCAAGAAGTCAATAGAGCAAAGAATAAACACATATTTATTATCATTATATTTTGCGGAAGTGAGATAGTAGTTTTCATATTTTTAATAAATTAAAGTATTACAACAATTATACTGTCCATATACGAGTATCATCAAATTAATAATAATTGGAAACCCAATTTCGGTTAATATTTCGTCCAATCATTGAATTAACTCGTCCGAGGGGCGTAAAATATAGCCTTTATAATGCTTTACTTAGCAAACCGATTAAGTAATAAGCCAAAAAGGAGACTTATCTTAATTTTAGGTAGTGGAGAATATGAGCCTGAACTAAGAGAATTGAAGTTTTTAGACAAAGTAGTTTGGCATAATAATTGAAAAAAACTTATTTTTGAAATACTTTAAATCAATTAGTGACACAAGCTAATATGATTTCCTCCCTTTAATTTAAATAGCATATGAATAACATTGGGTTTTTGAGGTTGATATTTATTTCAATAATATTTATTAGCCAATTAGCAACTGCCAACATTGCACTACCAAAGTTGATAAGCGATGGCATGGTGCTGCAAAGAGACAAAACATTGAAAATATGGGGTTGGGCAGATGCTTATGAAAGAGTTTCTGTTACATTCAATGGTAAAACTTATGTAACTACCACAGAGTCAAATAAAAAATGGGAGTTGGAAGAAAGTCTGCAATCATTTCCTGAAATAGAACGAGCCTACCAAGAAATTAATAAAACTATGATTTCTAGAATAGATAAAATGAAGCTGAGAGAAACTCTACTATCCTCTTATTTTAAGAAATCTAAAGACTTAGATAATACTTATACCATATTTTCTGCCTGTAATTTCAAACCAGAAAACTGGTAGAAAACAACCTTGCCAGGTAATTTTAATACTTCAGAATTTTCAAATTTTGATGGCGTAATATGGCTTAGAAAAACCTTTGAAGTACCTGCAAATATGCTAGGGAAAGATTTGACCTTAGAAATAACCAACATGGATGATGCAGATGAAACTTGGTACAATGGTGAACAGATTGGTGCTACATCAGGAGCTGAGCTAGAAAGAAACTACCAAATTATAGCAAAAATGAATAAATCGGCTAAAGCGACAATTGTAATACGTATGGTAGATTGGGGTGGAGGAATGGGTGTAAAAGGTGAATTAAAATTGAGAAATGCCCAAAATGTATTGGATTTATCGAGTGAATGGCTATATAAATCTACCTATAATTTTAAAGAGTTGTCCAAATTTATTGAGCCAGATTGGGAGGCTCGCATGGGTTGGCAGCCCACCACTATATATAATGGCATGATTAAACCATTGCTCAATTATCGAATAAAAGGGGCAATTTGGTACCAAGGCGAATCAAATGCAGGGCGTGCTTACCAGTATCGCAGTTTATTTCCTGCCATGATTAAAAACTGGAGAGAGAAATTCAACCAAGGCGATTTTCCGTTTTTATTTGTGCAATTGGCAAACTTTTTAAAACCTGATTCTATTCCTAAAGACGATCCTTGGCCTGAATTGAGAGAAGCATAAACGCTAACTTTAAAAACCTTGCCTAATCTGGGTATGGCTTTGGCAATAGATTTGGGCGAGGAAAACGATATTCATCCGAAAAACAAAATTGATGTGGGCAAAAGATTGGCATACCAAGCAATGAAAGTGGCTTACAATGATAAAAAAATAATTGCAGACGGACCAGTATTAGAATCTGTTAAATTTGAAGGCAATAAAGCCATTGTTAGTTTCACAAACAAAGCTAAAGCCTTAATTCACAGTGATGCAAAGGCAATTAGAGGATTTGTAATTGCAGGAGAAGACAAGAAATTTTATTATGCAGATGCCGCAATTATTGATGCAAATACTTTGAAAGTAAGTTCGAAATTAGTCGCAAATCCTGTAGCATTTAGGTATGCTTGGGCAAACAATCCGTCACTTGCCAATTTATATAATTCAGCCGGGTTGCCTGCATACCCCTTCAGAACAGACGATTGGAAAGGCATTACGTTTGGAGTTACAGATTTAAAATAACGCAAACTTGCCACCTTAGAAATTCTAATCGTATTGAAAAAATATTTAACTCTTCCTTCTCCATTTCTTGAAAGAATAAAAACGCAATTGGGAGCCGGATCTGAAGCGTTTTTTAATGCTTTTGATGAGGAAACGCCTATTTCCATTAGAATAAATCCACTAAAGAAACCAAAAGAAATAGCAGGAACAGCTTTAGAAAATTTAAATCAAGTCGCTTGGAATAAAAATGGCTACTACTTACTAGAACGCCCAATTTTCACAATAGATCCATTATTTCAAGCCGGAGCCTATTATGTGCAAGAGGCTTCCTCAATGTTTTTGAGCAAAATATTAAATCAAATAGTCTCTCATTTGCCAATTGAAGCTAAAATACTTGATTTGTGTGCCGCACCAGGTGGCAAAAGCACTTTGATATTAGATGAAATACCAACCACAATGTTGCTGGTTGCCAATGAAGTTATCAGAGCTAGAGCCGCTATTTTGGCTGATAATATCACCAAATGGGGCAAATCAAATGCCATAGTCACCAGCAATGATCCACGAGATTTCAAAAAACTTAGCCAATATTTCGATGTAATAGTGGCCGATGCACCTTGCTCTGGCGAAGGTATGTTTCGTAAAGGCCAAAATGCCATACAAGAGTGGTCGGAAGAAAATGTGGCTATTTGCTCCGCAAGACAGCAAAGAATAATTGACGATATATTGCCATCCTTGAAATCAAATGGCTATTTGATATACTGTACTTGCACTTTTTCACCAGCCGAAAACCGAGAAAACTTGGAGAAATTCATAGTTGAACACCAGTTAAAATCTGTAGAAATACATTTGGATTTTAATTCTAATATTGAAGCAGTAAATGACAATGACATATACAGTTATCATTTTTATCATCATAAAACAAAAGGGGAAGGCTTTTTTATAGCTTGTTTACAGAAAATAGAAAATGAAGAAATAGATGCCGATTTGAGAGGTTTTAAATTTGAGTTTCTAAGCAAAAAGCAAATTCCTCTGCTCAAAAAATGGATTTTTGCTACCGATACATTGGAATTTATAATATGGAAAGATGTAATTGAAGCCTTTCCGAAGCCATTGGCAAATGACATTTCATTACTCTCGAAACATCTGTTTGTGATTAAAAAAGGAATTGAAATTGGAAAAATAATGGGGAATGATATAATTCCCAGTCACGAATTGGCTTTGAGTGAACTTGCAAACGCTGAAATGACTTGTTGTGAACTGAGCAAAACTGAAGCATTAATTTACCTTAAAAAAGGAGATGTATCAAATTTTGAAGCTGTTTTGGCGCTGCCAAACGGCTGGGCATTAATACAATACGAAGGCAAAAACTTAGGCTGGATAAAAAAAATGGGGCACCGAACCAACAATTATCTACCCAAAGAATTGCGTATTTTGAAGGATTTCTGAAAATTTGCGAATCAGAATTCGTTTATGGGTTGCTGGCGTAGCTAATTTGCTAAAAATGCCTCAAATTCTGTTCTATCTGCCCCTTGGCTAGGTTTGTAAGTGTCCATTCTTTATCAAATACAGCTTTGTATTTCTCGTAAAATTTGAGTGCCGGCTCATTCCAATTAAGTACCGCCCATGTCATGCCATTGCAATTTAGGTTGATTGCTATTTTCATGGTTGCTTCAAATAATTTAGAACCTATGCCTTGCCCGCGTGCATTTTCAGAAATGAACAAATCTTCCAAATACAATCTTTTCCCTTTCCAAGTAGAATAGCGGAAATAATAAAGTGAAATTCCCAGCAACTGATTACCCGATTCGGCTACTAAAAGTCCATAAAGTGGGTTTTCACCAAAGCCATCAGTAATTAACTGGGCTACAGAATTCTCAATTTCGTGTGTTGCATTCTCAAACGCAGCCAATTCTTTTATTAATTCAAATACACTAGGAATATCTTCTTTTATCCCATCTCTAATGATTATCTTGTTGGTTGTCATGGATTTAGAGCTATTTGTATAGATATTTTTATAAATTTATGTCAAATTGCAATTAATTGTCAAAGGCTATGGCAGCAATTTGATTTTTGACAACTTAAAACATACAATTTTATGAAAAAGTCAGCTTCGTTTTTCGGTATTATTTTTCTTGTTGGTTCATTATTACTTTTAGAAAGATGTATAAATAAGAATGACATGGCACCTAATAAGGATTATGCTAAAAACAAAGCTGCAAACGACACTTTAAATGGGGGAGATTTGAGTACTTTGCCTGGCAATAATTTTTTCAACCTCACTACAGACGGCATTCATTTATATTCACTTTCATTGGCCTCAGCTCATTTTATAACTGTAAGAGGCAAATGCGATACTACAACATCCAATGGCCAAAATGTATTTGTAATTTTTGCCCAATCCGAAAGTTCAAATTCGGCTTATTCAAGTATTACTTTGGCTACAAAACCTGTTACTTCTAAAGTATTGCCTTTGGTGGCTTACGATGAAGTGCCACTTACTGAGAATAATGCATGGGCTACCATTACCATTATTAAAGATAATAAAACTTGGAGAGCAATAAATGGCTTTGTGAATATCGAAGCGGATAGCAACAATATATCTGCTCGCTTCGATTCAGTGTCTGTAGAAAGTATTTCAAACAACACAGATACTACTTATTATAAGATGAGTGGGGTATTTATTTGTAAGTAACTACTATTAAAAACTAGTTACTAATTTTGGTTATGTTAATGTCGGAGGTTACATAATCAAGTTTACTGGTCACGTAATTTATCTCTCGTTCGTTTTCCACGGTTAGTTTCTTGATGGAATTCAATTCGTAGCCAATGTACATCAGTGCAGAAACCATCAAAATTTTATATAAAAGTTCAAATATATCTCGTGATTTCATGACTAAATTATTTGTGAATCGATGGATTATACTTTTTCGTGCTTAATGTAGGCTACTCTGTCGATTGCGAGTGAGTTATCAACAATACGAAGGTAATAAAGATTGGTTACAAAATAAATCAATTTACTAAATTTCATCAGCTAATTGTAAAGCTTTTTTCAAGGCAGCCAATTTGTTGTGTACCTCTTGCAATTCGCTTTCAATTTTCGAATCGGCTACCACACCTGCACCAGCCTGAAAATACAGAGTATTGTTCTGGCTAAGGAAAGTACGAATCATTATCGCTTGGTTAAAATTGCCTTTGAAATCCATAAAACCAATACAGCCTGCGTAGTAGCTTCGGTTGATATTTTCATATTTATCAATGAAGGTCATGGCATTATGTTTAGGCGCTCCGGAAAGCGTGCCTGCCGGAAATGTATCGGCTACTATTTTAAATCGGTTGGTTTCAGGGCTTATTTCGCCCACTACTTTTGAAACCAAATGAATAACATGCGAATAAAACTGGGTTTCTTTAAAAGTATCTACAAATACATTTTCGCCATTTCTGCTCAAGTCGTTTCTAGCCAAATCTACCAACATTACATGCTCGGAATTTTCTTTGGGGTCTTCTTTAAGTTTTTCGGCAATTTTAGCATCTTCAATATCGTTTCCACTTCGCCTGAATGTGCCTGCTATTGGATGAATTACTGATTTATTATCTTTTATAATCAACTGAGCCTCAGGCGATGAGCCAAATAATTTGAAATTGCCATAATCGAAATAGAATAGATAAGGTGAAGGATTTACAGATCTCAATGCGCGGTAAACATTGAATTCATCGCCTTCGAAACCTTGAGTAAACTGCCTAGAAAGCACAATCTGAAATACATCGCCACGGAAACAATGGTCTTTTCCCTTTTGTAAAATATGAAGAAATTCATCGTCTGTAAAGTTCGATCTCTCTTCTCCCTGAGTTTTGAAATGAAAAGTAGGAATATTTCTATCGTTGATAAAAGTAATGATTTCTTCAATTGAATCGCTATTTTTTTCCATACCTTCTACTTGATGGTGGAAAAGATATAATTCATCGTTGAAATGATTGATGGCAATCACAAATTCGTAGAAATGGTATTGCATTTCGGGAATGTTGATGTCGGATAGATTGAGTTTTGTAAGTTCAATATCTTCGAAATGCCTTACTGCATCGTAGCTTGTGTAGCCAAAAAGCCCACCTGAAATAAATGGGAAATTTAAATTTTCTATTTCAAATGTCTTGCAATAATTGTTGATTTCTTCAGGGAGAATCTCCTTGGTATGGAGTGCAATTTTTTTATTTACTCCATCAGGAAAATTGAAAGTAGCTTGGTCATTTTCAACTTTAAAACCAAACATAGGTTTGCAACAGATAAAAGAATAGCTATTGTCGTTCGCATGGTAATCTGAACTTTCGAGCAAAATACTATTTGAAAATTTATCTCTGATTTTCAAGTAGATACCCACGGGCGTTACCGTATCGGCAATTAATTTTTTATAGGTTGTTTTGATTTTGTGCATAAAGAAATACTTTTTAATAATGCTACATTTCCACCTCTTTTTTAAACATCTCTACAAAAGCTTCTAGCTTCATAGTTCCCAAATCACCTTCAAATTTTTTACGAATAGTAATCGTTTCCTCCTCAGCTTCTTTTTCACCAACAATTAGCATATAAGGCAATTTGTTCACTTCAGCATCACGTATTTTCCTGCCAATTTTTTCATCTCGTTCATCAATATTCCCTGAGAAATCGTGGGCAGCCAATTCACTTTGTATCAGCTTGGCATAATCGTGGTATTTTTCTGAAATAGGGAGAATAATATATTGTTCTGGGGCAAGCCACAAAGGGAAATTACCGCTGCAATGCTCTGTCAATACGGCAATAAATCGCTCTAAAGAACCAAATGGTGCCCTGTGAATCATGATTGGGCGGTGTTTCTGATTATCAGCCCCAATATATTCCAATTGGAATTTTTCTGGCAAGGTATAATCTACCTGAATAGTGCCCAATTGCCATTTTCTGCCAATGGCGTCACGCACCATAAAATCAAGTTTTGGACCATAAAAAGCGGCTTCACCCAATTCGGTTACCGTTTTCAAGTTTTTAGTTTTTGCGGCATTGATAATGGCATTCTCAGCTTTTGCCCAGTTTTCATCTGAGCCCATGTATTTGGTTTTATTTTCTGGGTCGCGGAGGGAAATTTGTGCTGTGTAATCATCAAAACCCAATTTATTGAACACATACATAACCATATCGATATTTTTTTCAAACTCGTCTTGCAACTGCTCGGGAGTAACGAAAAGATGGGCATCGTCTTGGGTAAATCCACGCACACGCGTCAAGCCGTGCAATTCGCCACTTTGTTCATAGCGATATACAGTGCCAAATTCGGCCAAACGGATGGGCAATTCTTTATACGAATGGGGCTTAAATTTATAAATCTCAATATGATGTGGGCAATTCATGGGTTTGAGCATGAACATTTCACCTTCCTGTGGGGTCTGAATGGGTTGAAAGGAATCCTGACCGTATTTTTCCCAGTGTCCGGAGGTTTCATACAAAGCCCTCATGCCAATGTGGGGCGTGGTCACCAATTGATAGCCGTTTTTGGCTAATAATTTCTTGTTAAATGCAATGAGTTTTTCCCTAATCATATTGCCTTTAGGTAGCCACAAAGGCAATCCGCCACCCACCAGTTCGGAGAAAGTGAAAAGCTCTAATTCACGTCCCAGTTTTCTGTGGTCACGTTTTTTGGCTTCTTCCAACAGTACCAAATACTCTTCTAATTCCTTTTGTTTAGGAAAAGTAACGGCATAAATACGGGTAAGCATTGGGCGTTTTTCATCGCCACGCCAGTAAGCACCTGCCAAGTTTAATATCTTAATGGCCTTGATAAAACCGGTATCTGGAATATGCGGACCACGACACAAATCGGTGAAATTGCCTTGTTGGTAAAAAGTGATTTCACCATCCTTCAATCCATCAATCAATTCTAGCTTATACTGGTCTGCTTTTTCAGCGAAATATTTGATTGCATCTGCCTTGCTTACTTCTGAGCGTTTATATTGGCTTTTTGTCCGTGCCAATTCTAGTATTTTATCCTCTAGTTGTTTGAAATTCTCTTGGGTAAATTCCTGACCTCCAAAATCAATATCATAATAAAACCCGGTTTCTATTGCTGGTCCAATACCCAATTTTACACCCGAATACAAAGCCTCTAATGCTTCAGCCAACAAGTGGGCAGACGAATGCCAAAAAGTGGCTTTTCCTTCGGCATCATTCCAAGTAAGCAGTTGAAAATTCGCATCTTCGTTAATTGGCAAGCTTGCATCTACCACTTTTCCATTTAGTTTGGCTGCCAACACGTTGCGTGCCAGACCTTCGCTTATGCTAAGTGCTATTTCATGGCTGGTAGTTCCTTTTTCATATTCCTTTACTGCTCCGTCTGGCAAGGTTATTTTTATTCTACTCATTCTATTTCCTGCTCTACAACAGCAGTTTTTTTGTTTTTAAGTTTTATTCTTTTCACTAAAAGTCGGGCAAAATTATAATTTATGTCCGAACTGTCTATTTTTTCATAATAATTCAATGCCTCAGCATCTTTATCTTGGAAGTCAAGTGCATAAGCAATTTTATAGTTCAAATTAGGAATTTCAGGTTTGAGATAGGCTATTCTCTTGAGGTATTTTTCAGCTAAAGCATAGTTGAATTGTTGTAGGTAGATGATGGAAATATTGTACAAAGCATCGGTATAATTGCTATCGAACTGAATAGCCTTTTCATAAAAAAGCGAAGAAGAATCTTTCAGTTCCAATTTTTTATAAGCCAAAGCGAGATTAAAATAGAGTTTTGAATTGAGGGTATCGTATGCTAAGGCTTTTACTAAGTAATTTTTTACCGTCTGAAAATTGCCTCTTTTATTTTCCAACCCTGCCCACTGAATGTAAGCTTCTATATAGGCGGGATTTTGCTGAATGGAGCGATTGTAATTATCAACAGCTCGCAAAGTATCGCCTTGCGATTCGTATATCACTCCTTTTTTATAGAATAGAAATGGCGAATTAGGGTTTTCGGCCGTGGCTCTATCTAAATAATTAAGTGCTTTGGTGAAATTGTTGTTGTTATAGTAAATATCTGCGGCTAAAGAAATATAGTCGTTTTGGGGAATTCCCTTTTCAGATACTTTCTCAAAAACATCTTTGGCATCTAGAAAAAGGCCTTTTGCAGCATAGCATTGGGCTTGGAGAAAAAGATATTTATTCTCTTTTTTTTTGATTTTAATGGCGGAATTGATATGTATTAAAGCCTTATCTGCATTACCTATATAGAAATATAAATTCGCCAATTTGAAATGAATGGCATCGTCTTTATCGTTTTCTGACAAAAATTTCTCTAGGTAATTGATTTGATCTCTGGCATTGATTTTCAATTGGGTATTATCAGGAATAAGCTCCTTATTTTTTTTAGCACAAGAAAAAATGAGTGTGAGTACTAAAAACAGATAAATAACAAAATGAGCTTTGGGCATGAAGTCTACAAAAATCTATTGCACTACAATAGACTCAAACTTAGCTGATTGTTTTGAAGCCACAAAGCTTGAGTTTGAATTTGTGTATTTAAGGTGTGCTAGGTGGTATTAATCCAACCATGTGGAGAATATACAGCAGATGAGTAAAGGGCAAAAAACTAAAAAACTCACTACACCCTTCTGCCAATACATGACTTTACTCTTGTAAAATCATCTCTATATTTGTAAAAATACCACCAATATTATGAAAACTCTGGGGTATTCTGTCACTATTCTACATAATATAAATACTGGCTTTCAAATTTCCTTGCTTCTTTATCAAGCCATTTGCCACTAAGTAAGCCAAGTCTTTTTTTACACTTGCCAAAGGGGCATTTACGATTGATTTTGAAATATCAGAAATTTTGAGTGGTTGCTTTCTGCGAATCAGGGCCACAATTTTCTTCTGCCTTTCATTCAGATACACACTGTTTTTTTGCTCGAAAGAAGCGTATTTGATTTGTAGTTTCGCAACCAATTGATTCATACTTCCGATAAAGAACAAAACCCATTCTTCAATCATTTCGGCATCAGTATATCTATTTTTTTGACCTGTCATTAAAGCTCCGAAATAAGCATCTTTATTGTATTCAATATGATTTTCAAAGGAAATATATTGAATAAATGTGTACTTGCTTCTCAGTAAAAGCAGCGTAGTCAATAGCCTAGAAAGCCTGCCATTTCCATCCTGAAACGGGTGAATAGACAAAAATTCATATACAAACACAGCAATTATTAAAATAGGATGCAGCTCTTTTGAGTGAAGCTCGGCATTTGTCCAATCAATCAATTCCATCATTTCCTTGGCGGTAAGATGTGGCTCGGTGGTTTTAAATACTGTTTTTTGCGTGCCATCAGCATAATTAGCTACTACTTTATTGCTCAAATTTTTATAGTCGCCCTTGTGACGCTGGTCTATAGCACTATGCTTGAGCAATATGCCATGCAACTGCTTGATAGAATTTTCGCTGAGATTTATATCATCGTAGCTTTCATACACCAAGTTAAGTAAATCGAAATACCCCACCACTTCTTGCTCATCTCGGCTTTCCATTTTGGTGATGGCGATGTCTTTTATAATTGACGCTATTTCACCATCAGTCATTATAGAGCCTTCAATACGTGTAGAAGATCCAATGCTTTGCACGGTGGCAAGTTGCTTCAATTCTAGCAGATTTCTTTTCTCTTTTTTTTCTACTTTTGTCCAAAAAAATTCAAAATTTTCAACCAACGTTATAGATTCTCTAATTTTCCGATTTACTACTTCTGAAAACCTTATCTTATCCTTGATTTCCAACATGTTACAAGCTTTACACAAAGCTATAAATTATCTATAAATTATCTATAAATTATCTATAATATTTTATTTAGATTAATCATTTTAAAAATATAACTTGATTGCTTAATATACCTGAATTATAGTATCTTGGCGTTTGTTTCGGCAATGTATTTATTTAAAAATTTCGACAGGCAATATTGGATTCGGATTGGGCTTCTGGTATTTGCTTTATTTATCGCGTTTGCTTCGTTGTACTATACCAATCAGCTGGTAGTAAAATTGGGCGAAAGAGAGCAAAAGCTCATTGATTTGTATGCCAAAGGGCTTCAAAGTGCTGCTGAAGCTGAAGAGGAGGGCACACTTTCATTTTTATTTCAAGAAATTATTCAGGCTAATAGTTCTGTTCCGGTTATTCTTGCCGACAGTAAAATGAAACCTATCAGCTATAAAAATTTAACTATTCCTCAAAAGCTATCGAAAATGGAAGAAGTGAAGTTTCTGCAATTAGAACTTCAGAAAATGGCTAAAATATATCCTCCAGTTGATATTGAGTTTGTACCTGGGGTGAAAAATTATATCTATTATAAAAATTCAGAGCTGCTTACCCAACTTAAATATTATCCTTATGTACAGCTCACAGTCATATTTCTGTTTGTTTTTTTAGGTTATTTGGTGATAAATAATTCTTTGCGTGCCGAGCAAAATAGAGTTTGGGTGGGCATGGCCAAAGAAACTGCCCATCAGTTGGGTACGCCCCTTTCATCGCTTATGGCTTGGATTGAAATATTCAAATCGGATGAGAACTTTACCCATAAAGAAGCTATTGAGGAACTAGAAAAAGATGTAGTACGATTGGAAACCATCACATCTAGATTTTCGAGTATTGGTTCTACTCCAGTATTAAAAGATGAAAAAGCGTTTGAAACCATAGCCCAAGCTGTGAAATATTTAAAAACAAGAATGCCACAATCTGTAAATTTCCAATTTAATTCTACCTTAAACGATGATTTTTTGATAGCCATCAATAAACCACTTTTTGATTGGGCTATAGAAAATATCATTAAAAATGGAGTAGATGCCATGGTGGGAAACGGCAAAATAACGGTTGAACTGAAAGAATTTGATGAGAAAAATTTAACTCTTGATATTTCTGATACAGGCAAGGGCATGACCAAAAAAGTGCAGAAAAACATATTTAATCCAGGCTTTACTACAAAGCAAAGAGGTTGGGGCTTGGGCTTGACACTCACCAAACGAATTATCGAAAACTACCACAATGGCAAGGTATTTATCAAAAGCTCAGAGTTGGGTAAAGGGACTACTTTTAGAATTTTACTCAATGCTACAATAAACAATGCTTGATTTGCCTTCAATACACATGCTTCTCTTTGCGATAGCTCTCAAAAAAGCTGTAAATTTTTAGTTTTATAATGCCTAAAACAGCCTCTGCAATGATGCTTTTACTCATTTTCGATTCCCCAGCTTCTCTATCTTTGAATATTATTGGCACTTCTTTTAGTTTAAATCCATATTTCCAAGCGTTGAATTTCATTTCTATCTGAAATCCATAGCCAATGAATCTGATTTCATCAAGCCTGATTGTTTCTAATACTTCACGTTTGTAACATTTAAAACCTCCCGTGGCATCTCGAACGGGCATTCCGGTAATGAATTCAACATAATAACTAGCAAAATAGGATAGCAACAATCTGCTCATTGGCCAATTCACCACATTTACTACATTATTGGCATAGCGAGAACCAATTGCCAAATCGTAACCATCTCTTTCACAGGCATTTAACAACTTTAATAAATCGTCAGGATTATGAGAAAAATCGCAATCCATTTCAAAAACATATTGGTAGTTTCTGTGCAAAGCCCATTTGAAACCGTGAATATAAGCCGTGCCTAAGCCTAATTTTCCTTTCCTTTCTTCAATATATAATCGATTGGAAAACTCAATTTGTAGATTTTTTACAATTTCGGCCGTACCATCAGGCGAACCATCATCTACTATTAAAACATCGAATATGGTGGGTAAAGAAAACACTTTTCGAACCATAGCTTCGATGTTCTCTTTCTCATTAAAAGTAGGTATTATTACAATATTTTGACTCAATGCTAAAGAATTTGGGCGAGTTGTTGGGCTTTTTTGATACAATCAGACAAAGAAACACCATCTTTCCAGTTTGAACAAATAAATATATTTTGCTTTTCCAATTCGGCAGCCTGTTTCCAAGCTTCAAAAATGCTGTTTTCATATTGCGGTAATGCTTTCTCCCATTGGTAAATGTGTTGAAACACAGGCTCTTCTGTTGAAATATTAAAGTTTCTGCTCAATTCCTGATGCACTTTCATTTTGATTTGCCAAGGCTCGTTTTCTACTAATTTATGCTTTTGCTTATCGCCACCTACAAATGTGGTAAACAAAACTTCGTTGGGTTTGCACCTTTCGGGAAATAGTGAACTCGTCCAAATGCTACCCAAAGAAAACTGGTTTTCAACTGTGGGATTTAGCCCACCGAAGCCATTGAGTGTATGTTTCACATCTGATTTTTTATACACGGTATGCACTACAGCCATTGGTGCATATCGAATCTTAGCTATTTTATCAGTTTGGAAATTATCCTTACATAATTCCACAGCTTTAAAAGCAGGACTCGTAATTACTATTTTTGAGGCCTCAAATTCTGTCTTTTCATTTTTAGTTTGTAAAATATACTTCTCGGCTTTTGGGGTAATGCTATTAATTTCAGTACTTAAAATTATATTTTCTATACGAATAAGATTTCGAATTTTATCTGTTAAAGTCAGCATTCCCAGCTTAAAACTAAGCGATTTCTTCCTTGCCACTCCCTTGCTATTTTTGCTCAGCCCATTTAGAACTGACCCATTTTCCAATTCATATATTTTCATTTTAGGAAATGTGGCCTCAATCGATAACTTCTCAACATCGCCAGCATAAATACCTGACACAAAAGGGTCGAGTGCATACTCCACAATTTCTTTAGTAAACCTTCGGGTAAAAAATGTGGCAAGTGTCTCATTTTCAATTGATTGTGGTTTCAAGAAAAATTCATTGACTATGGCAATCTTGGTTTGAAATGAAAAAAAATTGCTTAATAATAAACTTATCGGATCTGAAGGCAATTTTCTATATTTTCCTTTCTTAAATACATACCTCAATTTGCTTACATCGTTTGGAAATACCAATTCGTTGTTCAAGCCTAATTCTGATAAAAAATTTAATAAGTCTGTATCTGCCAGAAGCGAATTTGGGCCAAGCTCCAATTGATAACCCTTTGCGTTTATCGTTTTTATATAGCCACCTGTTTGTGCTGATTTTTCTACCAATAAAAAATTTTTATTCAGTTTTTGTAATTCATAAGCCAATGTTAAACCCGAAATGCCCGCTCCAATTATTATTATCATGCTTTAATTTTTATCATCTTTGCACGCTAAATTAATTTATTATTTTTATAAAATTAAAAGTATGTCCAATACCTTCGGAATACAATCAATATGGCTTGTAAATGTGTTTTTCTCGACAGAGATGGAGTAATTAATGGTGACAAAGTAGATTATGTGTATAAAATTGAAGACATCCGTATATTGGAAGGTGTAAAAGAGGCAATGCTTAACTTGAAAAAGGAAGGTTACTTGTTGATAGTAATTACCAATCAATCGGGCATTGATAGGGGCATTTACACTGAAAAAGAAGTAGCTGATACCCACGCTGAAATTCAAAACCGAATAGGGCATACAGTAGATGAATTTTACTTCAGCCCTTATCACCGCACAATCTCGGCCTCGATGGGTATGAAACCAGGCTCGTTACTCTTTGAAAAAGCCATTGCGAAATATGATATCGATGTATCACAATCGTGGATGATAGGCGATCGGATTCGTGATTTGATTCCAGCCGAAAAATTAGGTATCAAAGCCATATTAGTAGATAGCGAATATCCAGATAAAAATGAATTTTCAGGAAATTTTGCTCACAATTTGCTAGAAGCTACAAATAAGTATATATTGAATTAAATAATTGATTGTCAGATAGTTGAAAAAATTAAAGCCTGGATTATTAGTTGTTGTCTTATACTTTTTGCTAGCCACTACTTGGGTTACACTCACCAATACTTTGCCCTTGAGTGGTTCCTATTCCGATCGAGCTTACCATCTGACACTGGATGTATTTTTCATAGTTATAAGCGTAGGTTTATTGGCAATTTTCATTAGTGGTCTGTACAAAACTAAGGCAAAACTTAGAGAAAGCGAATCGGAAATCAGAGGCATATTTGATGGTGCACAAGAAGCATTCTGCCTAATTGACGATTCATTAATTATACTCGATTTCAACAAAAGATTTGAAATGGCTTATTTGGCATTCTATGAAAAAGCCTTGGTAAAAGGCATGAATTATCTGGCTATTTTCCCTGAAAATGAGCAAGATAGTATTTCAGAAAGACTACAAAATACAATTGATGGACAGGCGTATGATTTTGAAAGATTAGCCCAGAACAATGGTCTAGAATTGTGGGTACGTGTAAATTACAAACCTATTAGTAACAAAAATGGCAAGATTTCGAGAATTATAATTTCAATTACCAACATCACTTCCTTTAAAATCGCATTGCGTGAACTTGACGAAAGCTACTCTAAGCTTGAATTCATTTTCAATTATTCAACCGATGCACTATTCATTATCGATCACAACCACGAGTTTATCATTGATTGTAATGCTACTTGTTTGAAGCTATTCGAAGCTGACAATAAAGCCCAAATTATCGGTTTGAGAGGATTAGATCTTCATGCTGAAGAAATAACTCACAACATTGTTGAAAATGTAAGTAACAATTTTAGAGAAAACAGCAATGAGTCTTTTGAATTTAAATACAAAACATTTAAGGGCAACACATTTTGGGGAATCCTTTCAGGTAAAATCATAGAAACCCCAAATGGAATAATAAACCTAGTTAGGCTCATAGATATAAGTGCCAGAAAAGCAGCAGAACAAAAAATAAATCAAGTTGAGCGTAAATTCAGACAATTGGCTGATTCTTCACCAGCTATGCTTTGGATTTCTTCTCAAAATGGTAAAATCATATTTTACAATCAATCGTGGCTCGATTTCAGGGGCATTAATTTGATAGATGAAATGGACTGGGGCTGGAAAGATAGCATTCACCCTGACGATTACACCAAGTTCATACATGAAGTGTATAATCCGGCTATTGAGAAAAAAACAGGATATACTACTGAATACCGATTGAAACGAAAAGATGGTGAATATCGCTGGATACTCGAAAATACTGCCCCAAAATTCGATTTTGAAGGTGAGTTTGAAGGCTTGTTCGGCTCCGCTATTGATATTACTGATAGAAAAGCGGCTGAACTTAATCTTAAAAATCAAGAAAAATTCAACAGTAGAATATCTGAGTTGTCGCCCGATTTTATTTATATATATGATTTATCGCTAAGGCAAAACATATATTGCAATCGAAGTTTGGTAGAATTGCTGGGCTATAAGCTCGCTGATTATCCAAATTTCAATGAAAATGTATTTCTAGAACTCATCCATCCTGACGATTACGAACCTGTAAAATACAACGAAGCATATTTTGCCCGATTTAATGAACAGATATTTATAGATCTAGAATTCAGAATGAAAGCCCCAAATGGCGGCTGGAGATGGATTCATACACGAGAAACCATTTTTTCATACAATGAAAATGGCATTCCTTCGCAACTGCTTGGCAATGCCCGCGATATTACTGAGAAAAAGCTCACCGAGCAGGAAATTATCCAAACCAATGAAGAGCTAAAGATAATAAACGAAGAATTAGACAGCTTTGTGTACCGAGCATCGCACGATTTGAGAGCCCCTTTATCTTCTGTTTTAGGCTTGATAAATCTCGCAAAAGTAGATATTAAGGACGAAACCTCTTTGTTTTACTTCGATATGATGCAGAAAAGCATTCAAAAACTTTCTGACGTTACCAACGATTTGATAGACCATGCACGCAACGCCAGTATGGGTATGAGCATTGAGACTATTGATTTTAATACCATAATAAATGATATTATTGATGGAATGCGTTTCCATGAAAATTCTCCAAAAATAAAATTCGAAGTGGAAGTTGACAATAGCCATGAATTCGGCACTGATAAACTGCGTGTGATATTGCTTTTCAACAACCTAATTACCAATGCCATTAAATACCATGATATATCGAAGCAAAGCCCTTACCTGAAAATTAAGATAAATCAATTGCCACAATCGGCAGAAATAGAAGTAGAAGACAATGGCTTGGGCATAGAAGAAGAATATCAAGGTAAAATATTTGATATGTTTTTTCGTGTGAATAAAACCGTATCGGGTACAGGATTAGGATTATATATTGTAAAAGGTGCGGTAGATAAGCTCAAGGGCAAAATTAGACTGGTATCGAAGCCCAAACTTGGTACTACTTTTTATGTAGCCTTGCCCAATAGAATTTCTCAATAAACAATTTCAACCATGTTAAAAATAATAATAGTTTCTTTTTTTCTACTAATAAATATAGGCAATTCATTTGCTTCGTATTTGCTCATTCCTATGGACGAAGAGCAGACTAACCATTTGAAAGCATACGGATTTACCTATTGGGTGCTTACAAAAGAGCAGGAAGCTCATTGGTTGCTCAACTACAGAGGTGGGAGTTTTATGTATAAATATGCTCAAATATTGGAAAATGAATTGGTGGTAAGAGGCATAAAGTATCAGGTAATTTCAGATGCTCAGTCGAACAATATTTTGGCTGAAATAGCTGCCCCCGATGCCAACATGGATGCCATGAAGCTTGAGAAACCGCCTAAAATTGCTGTTTATTCACCAAAAACTAAGCAACCTTGGGACGATGCCGTAACCCTTGTGCTTACCTATGCCGAAATTCCCTACACCGTAATTTTCGATGAAGAAATAATGAAAGGTGAATTGCCTAAGTTCGATTGGCTGCATCTACATCACGAAGATTTTACAGGGCAATACGGCAAGTTTTATGCCATGTATCACACCCAATCGTGGTATCAAAAAGAAGTAGCAGAGGCTGAAGAAATGGCGAAGAAATTTGGTATAAATAAGGTATCGAAACTCAAATTGGAAGTAGCCAAAAAAATAAAGGAATTTGTATTGGGTGGTGGCTTTCTATTTGCTATGTGTGCTGCCACCGATACTTATGATATAGCTCTCTCTGCTGAAGGCACAGATATTTGTGAAAGTATATACGATGGCGACCCCTCCGACCAAAATGCTTCTCGCAAATTAAATTTTGGCAACACTTTTGCTTTCAAAGATTACAGCCTTATTCAAGATCCTTACGCTTACGAATATTCCAACATCGACAGCAGGCCTAATATCATGCCCAAATTAGTGGAAGAACGAAACGATTATTTTTCACTGTTTCAATTTTCAGCCAAGTGGGATCCCGTACCCACAATGCTCACCCAATGTCACGAATCGCAAATTAAGGGCTTTATGGGCCAAACTACTGCCTTCAGAAAAAGCCTAATAAAATCTGATGTATTGCTACTTGGCGAAAACAAAGCGCAAAATGAAGCTCGTTACATTCATGGCACCTTGGGCAAAGGTTTCTGGACATTTTATGGCGGCCACGATCCGGAAGATTACGAGCATTATGTGCATGAAGAACCTACAGACTTAAATCTGCATCCCACTTCGCCAGGATTTAGGCTGATATTGAACAATATTTTATTTCCCGCTGCGAAAAAGAAGAAGCAAAAGACTTGAGGCTTTAAAGAAATCTACAGTGGGTGTTGATAACCATTTATTTTTCGCAAATCAAAAAACACCTTTTGAAGCGGAATAATATTAGGCACTTTTTATCTTGCTAAAAAGATATTCAGAATCTATAAATTCAAAACAAGTTTTTACTGCGGCAACAGTAACGCCATAAACACCGTGCATATTAAGGTTTTGCCCTGTTAAAAATAAATTGGAAATTCTTGTTTTAGGTGAAATAAAAGTGCGTAACGGATCTTGATAATTTTTCATAATACCGTAAAGTGACCCATCTTTTGTACCAATATAATCTCTGTAAGTAAGTGGAGTAGAGCAATAATAGGCTTTTATGCTTTCTTTTAAAGTAGGGAATTGGCGATTTGCGTAGTCAATCAGTTTCTCCGCTTTTCCTCTTTTGAATGCTTCATAATTTTCTCCACGAAAATCGGAATCCAAAGTAGTATTGAAAGTGTCTTTCCACTGGGCTACTTCCTCATATCTCATATAAGCCATTAGCGTGATGCCATCCGCATATTCTTCAGATTTCGAACTGGCAGATGAGAATAAACCATACCCTTCTGGCCAGCTTTCTGAAGTATAATCGGCTGTGTCCCACACCCGGTCGTGTTCGCAGTGATAATAATTGTAATTCAAATATTTGAATGTGTGTTTCTTAAATACAATGTTCACAATAAACACTGAAACCGTATTTTCAAGACCAGTAATGCGATTTCTATACGCATTTCGAATTCTATCAGTATCGAGCATATCGAGCATATTGGCGGGGTGGATATTTGAAATAAATCTTTCTCCTTTTATTTCCCTGCCATCTGCTAAGGTTACGTGGCTCAGTCGTTCCCCCTCCATTTCCATCTTCTTTACTTCGGCATGTTTCAATATCTTGCCGCCATTCTGAAAAATATATTTTGTGAGAATTCGGGCTATCTGGGAGCCACCGTCTACGCATCTGTACGAACTCTCGATATATGAATTCACAATTAATGCGTGCATATAAAAGGGCGATTTGTCGCCTTCGCCTGCATAAAGCGAATTTGATGCTCCTAATACATTTTGAAGCTTTGAGTTTGAGGTAATAGATGCTATATGTGCCTTGGCATTGACTTCTAAAAAAGAAATTTCGAGTGTGTCAAAGTCGCTTTGCTCTAAATTATACAAGGGAAATTTTTTACAATATTCCTTTACGCTGTCGCAATACTTGTGCTTTTCTACTTTTGAAGCATCAGCATCTCTTATGATAATGATGCCATTTT
>CAZMFZ010000053.1:0-23547 GCA_964565665.1 uncultured Bifidobacteriaceae bacterium
GGAATGCCAGCACTACTAGGATTGTAATAATAAGGGCCCGCATTTTCGAATTGCTGCGTTCCCATATCATAAACAATATTGTCGGTTCTGCGAAGTGAGAAAGGTTTTTGATTGCTTCTTTCCCTAATTCGATATCGCCTAACATCAATAGTTGGTAATTCATAAGACCGTACTTTCATATTTATTCTCAACTTTTCGTTGGGGTCGAAATCTAAATGGTCGAAAATTACAAGGCTGGTTACAAACCCAATGTGCGTAATTTGCAAAGTATCGCCCACTTTTACCCGCATTTTGAAATTTCCGTTTCGGTTGGAAATAGTGCCTAAAAAACTATTTTTATTGTAGATGATAGCTGCGTAAATGGGTGTTAAGCTATCTTCACGCAGCACAACTCCTTTAATTTCAACGTGTTGCGAATACGATTGAATAAAAGACAGAAGAAAAAATAACAGTATGAGAGTAAAAGTAAAACCTTTGTTCAATAAAATAAACGTTGAATAATGGTGTAAAAATAGAATATTATTCAAATCATTTTAAACCAGATAAATTAGGCCTGCGTTGCTTGGTACGCTCAACAGATTGTTCATATCGCCAGTCATTGATTTTTCTTTCGTGACCTGATAATAATATTTCAGGCACTTTCCACCCATTGTATTCGTCTGGCCGAGTGTAGACAGGTGGGGCAATGAGTCCGTCTTGAAAAGAATCACTTAAAGCGGAAGTTTCATCGTTCAACACACCAGGAATCAATCGGACTATGGCATCGGTAACTACGGCAGCCGCCAATTCACCTCCCGAAAGCACATAATCGCCAATACTGATTTCTTTAGTAATCAAATGCTCTCGCACACGCTCATCTACTCCTTTATAATGCCCACATAGCATTATCAAATTGCCTTTCAATGAAAGTTGATTGGCCAATTGCTGATTGAGCAACTCCCCATCAGGCGACATATATATCACATCGTCATAGGCTCTTTCACTTTTCAATTTTTCAATACATTTATGAATGGGCTCAACCATCATCACCATGCCCGCACCGCCCCCGAAGGTATAGTCATCTACATGGCGATGTTTGTCGAGGGTATAATCTCTCAAATTGTGTACCACCAATTGTACCAAACCTTTTGTTTGGGCTCTCTTCAGTATCGATTGATCAAAAGCCCCTTTGAACATATCGGGTAAAACAGTGATAATGTCTATTCGCATTTTGTATTTTGAATCTAGTTCGATTGTCGGAATCAATTAACGGATGTTTTCACAATTTAAAAAACAGACTTGCAAAGTAAACAAATCTTATTCTCTCTCAAATGCACATATTTTTCAAACCCTTATTCATGTGTATCTTTTATATAAATTTTCTAATATCTCGATCTCAGAGTTGATACCAAAAGAGACGATAGTAGCGGCCAAGGCAGAACATGCCGTATTTGGCTATAGGATAGCAGAATTTTAAGTGTCTCGTTTCTTTATTGATGCTTGAAATTGTAATTTAGCCCAATATTTAATCCTCTCAAGCCTTCGAAAACAGTTGAGATGAAAATCTTTTTCTTTTTGGCACTGCTAATATGCTCAAAAAACTCGCTTCGCAAACTGCCATTTACGGCCTCACTACCATTATTGGCAGGTTTCTCAATTATTTATTAACCCCACTGCATACTTCTATCTTTCCGGCAAATGAATATGGAGTAGTCACAGAAATGTACGCCTATATTGTGGTGTTGAATGTGATATTTACTTATGGAATGGAAACTGCCTATTTCCGATTTGCCACCAAAGATTCTGCACAGAGCATAAAAGCCTACAACAATGCCCTTACATCTATTGTTTTTTCAAGCGCGTTGTTTTCAGGAGCTATCTATTTGTTTTCATCTGAAATAGCCAGTTTGCTTGGGTATTCAGATAAAGCAGATATCGTAAAGTGGATTTCAGCCATTTTAGCTTTAGATGCCATAGTTGCTATTCCCTTTGCTCGCATCCGATTGCTAAACAAAGTTTACCTTTTTGCGGGAGCTAAAATTTCAAGTATTTTCCTCAATATATTTTTCAATATTTTTTTTTTATTTATCTGCCCGTTGATAATTAATGAAGGCTGGTTTCCCTACCTTCTGCCATTTATTCAATCATTTTACCAGCCTCACCATAGCATTGCTTATGTATTTGTTGCCAATTTGCTTTCCAACTTGGCTTACCTGCCATTTCTCATTCCTGCTTTCAGGGGATTGAATTTCAGCATCAATGCCACTTATGTAAAGGAAATGTTGGTGTACGGATTGCCAATTTTGGTAATGGGAATAGCTGGAACTATTAATGATGTATTCAGTAGAATAATGCTCAAATCTCTATTGCCCGATAATTTCTATCCGGGGCAAACTTCCGAAACTGCGTTAGGAATTTTCGGGGCATGCTACAAAATGGCAGTATTTATGACTTTGGCCATACAAGCTTTTCGCTTTGCATCCGAACCTTTCTTTTTTTCGAATGCGAAAGATAAAAACGCACCCGAATTATTTGCCAAAGTGATGAAGTACTTTGTGCTGGTTTGCATGGCTATATTTTTGTTTGTTTCGGTAAATGCGGGTTGGTTATCTGACTTCCTCATTCGAAGAGATGAATACAAAGAAGGCCTAAATATTGTGCCTGTGTTGCTTATCGCCAATATATTTATGGGTATTTATTTCAACCTTTCTATTTGGTACAAGCTTACCGATAAAACATACTGGGGTACTTATATCACTATTTTTGGGGCAATAATTACGGTGGCAGGAAATTATTTTCTTATTCCCGTATTTGGCTACTATGGAAGTGTATGGGCTAATTTAGCTTGCTATTTTAGCATGGCAGTTGCTAGTTATATTATCGGGCAAAAATATTATCCCATCAATTACCCAATTGTCACAATATTGGGATATATGGGTATTGGTGTTTGCCTATTCTTCTTTCTCGATTCATTTCACAAGAAAGGATGGCAATCGCTAATGATAGGAAATGGCATGGTAATAGCATATTTGATAATTGCCATTTCTACCGATAGATATTTGGAAAACGTTACGAACCGCCAGCTTCGTGTTAACGATAATAAGCCTTAATACCTTTATCCAACTATTAACAATTACGAGCTATTGCTATTAATTTAACAAATGCTTCATTTTTAGTTTTTTCAACTGCTCATTTTCATTACGCAAATCTTTTATGGTTTGCAAGTAGTCTTCTTCTTTCCTCATTACTTCTTCTTGTGTGGCCATCAATTCTTCCATGTTTTGGCGTATTTCTTCTTCTTGGCTGTGCATTTGTTCGGTTCGCTCTTGCAACTGCCCCACTAAAGTTTGCGTTTTTTCATTGCTCTGTACCGATTGCAGCACCGATGCCAAATCTTCGCCTAATTTTTTTACAAAGTCGATTTGGTAGCTTTCAAATTCGCTAAACGATGCCAATTCTATTACGCCCATTGCCAATTCCTCTACTACTACAGGCACTATTAGCACGGCTTTTGGCAATGCTTCACCTAAGCCCGAAGTTATTTTGATATAGTCGTTAGGCACATTGGTGAGATAAATATAGTCTTTTTCTAAAAATGCTTGGCCTACCAAACCTTCGCCAACTTCTATCTTGGAATTGATATATTTTTTACGGGAATAGGCGTAGCAAGCTTTCATTTCAAGTTCTACTACTCCTGATTTCGTTTCGTTTGCCACGAATAAAGAACCCTGATTGGCATTAAGGTATTTTACCAATTCGCCAATAAAATGCTCACTAAGTTCGCCAAGATTGGTGTTGTTGCTTCTTAATATTTCACCAAATTTGGCAAAGCCTTGGTTTACCCAAAAGCGTTTTTCGTCATCAAGCTTAAATCTTTGCAAATCGTTTCGCATAGCCAGCAGCGACAAACCCAAAATATCTTTTTCGCTGGCAGGTTTAAAATCGAAACTAAAATCTCCTTTGCCAATATGCGAGGCAAAATTGCTGGCCGTTTGCAGGTTTTCGACCAATACATTTGAGGCAGATAGTATTTGCCCTACTTCATCTTTTCGTGTGATAACTTCTTTTTTCAAGATACCTTGTGCCATGTTTTTCAACACATTCACTACTCGATTTATACTTGTGCTTAGGTAGTTCGATGTTTTGTACCATACAAACCATGAAAGAACCAATATAAATACCAATACAAACCCGATAACTATTACTATACGAGAGGTGCGATTTTTTAGGTCTTCAGCAGCATTCTCTTTTATATCTTTAAGTTTTTGATCAACTTTGCCATGAACTCCACTCTCGGCCCAAAACTTTGGATTAAATTCCTTTTCAAAATATGATTTAATAAGCGAATCAGCATGAGTGGTACCGTACTTAGCATAAAATAACTGTTTGTCGTTTCTATCTTGGAGCATATCAAAAAATAGGCTGCCAACTACTTTTAATTCGCTCTGTTTGGCCTCGAATTCACTTAGAATTGCGGCATATTCGGGTACACCTAGGGTATCGCAATGCAATTTGATGGCTTTCATCATACCGGCCTCTTCTGCCAAGCTTGAAAAATATCCCTTTTTAAAGTTAATGGTATCTTGGGTTATTACTGCTTGAAACAAATTGTAGCCTGCAACTAGATGTCGAGCATCTGCTATAAATTTTAAAGTGATGACTGGCTCGGCCTGCGTAGATAACAGGTAAAATTTGTTCTTTATCCTGTTATTCTCATATAATATATATATAGAAAAAGCAGTAAAATTGAATACCAAAAAAAGGAGGATAACGGTTATTCTGCCATTTATAGTTTTTACATTGAGTAAGTCGGGAATTTTCATGAGAAAATGTTTTGTAATACTTGTGGGAAATTAAATACTTCGAGAAAGAGTCTAAATAACCCATTTCTGACTGGTTTTCAAGAGTATCTGTTTTGATTTATTTTTTAATTGATGCACTCTGATACAGCTAAATTACGACTCATATCATTATTAAGTTTTAAAAATAGTGATATTCCAAGAAATTATACGATTAGTGAAAGAAATTTATCGTTGAGAAAGGTTTTTTGCTCCTTTTTTTACTACCAAAATTAAGGCGGAAATTATTAAGGGCGTTAAAATCAAGTCTATTCGACACTTAATCAATTCTGTTTTTTCAATTTCGGCATTTTATTTGCTAAGCTTCGAATGGGCAATGTTAAATTTTCTCATTTGATTGGCATTGGTAATGGGTAATTTTGCCTTTGAGAATATAGAAACACAATATTCAATTAGGAAAATTGATAATATTCGCATCTGGCATTTCACAATTATTATTAAGAATTAGTCAAAAGTAAGCTGATTTAGCACGCTTCCCATTAAAAACCGATTAAGATTGTGTATTGAAAACACTAAGCCCAATGAATCTTTCTGCCGAATTAGAATGCAATCCTGTATTTGATACGCTTAAAAAATGTACATCAACGTATGGAAAACCAGCCTATTTGGTGGGTGGATTTGTACGCGATTTACTTTTAAAACGCCCCTGTAAAGATATTGATGTGGTGGTGGTAGGCAGCGGAATAGAATTTGCCGAACTGTTCCTCAAAGAATCGGGCGGAAACGGCTCATTGGCGGTATTTAAAAATTTTGGCACAGCACAAGTAAAAATTGACTATATAGAAGTAGAATTTGTGGGTGCAAGAAAAGAATCGTACAGAAGTGAATCAAGAAAACCACTGGTAGAAGAAGGCACTTTGGAAGACGATCAAAACCGTAGAGACTTCACTATCAATGCATTAGCCATCAGCCTCAATGAAGAAAACTTTGGAGAATTACAAGATCCATTCAATGGCTTAGATGATTTGAAGCATAAAATTATCCGTACTCCACTCGCCCCTGGCATCACCTTTTCAGACGACCCCTTGCGGATGATGCGAGCCTGCCGCTTTGCTTCCCAGCTTAATTTCGATATTTGGCCTGATACATTTGAGGCAATCAAGGCCAACAAGCACCGCATCGACATCATTTCTAAAGAGCGAATAAGCGATGAGATAAATAAAATCATTCTCTCCAAAGTGCCCTCTTATGGATTTAAAATGTTGTATTACAGTGAATTGCTTGAAATTATTTTCCCCGAATTGGTGGCGCTGCAAGGCGTGGAAACACAAGATGGCAGAGGACATAAAGATAATTTTTTCCACACCTTACAAGTGCTAGATAATGTGGAAGAATTTTCAGACGATTTGTGGCTGCGTTGGGCTGCTATACTTCACGACATAGCCAAGCCAGCTACTAAACGCTATTTTCCCAAACAAGGGTGGACATTTCATGGCCATGAGGAAAAAGGAGCAAGAATGGTATCGGGTATATTTCGAAGAATGAAATTGCCTATGAATGAAAAAATGGTATTTGTGCAAAAACTTGTACGGCTACACTTGAGGCCTATTTCTTTGGTGAAAGAAACCGTAACGGACTCTGCCGTTCGCAGGCTGCTATTTGAAGCTGGAGATGATATTGATGCCCTGATGATACTTTGCAAATGCGATATCACCTCCAAAAACAACGACAAAGTAAAACGCTACCTCGCCAATTTTGAAAGGGTAGAGGAAAAACTCAAAGAAGTAGAATCCAAAGACCATCTGCGTAACTGGCAACCTGTGATTACAGGAGAGATTATAATGAAAACATTCAACTTAATGCCTTCGAAAGTGGTGGGAGAAATAAAAATTGAACTTAGAGAGGCAATAATAGAAGGCATTATTCAAAATGAATACGAAGAAGCATTTGCTTATTTACTCACAATTGGAAGCAAAAGAGGCTTAACTGCAAATTGAAAATACTGATTGCCAGCAAGTTTACTATTTGAGCAAGTTAATCTGTAGTATTTTCTGAATTATTCTAGCGATATTTGAGTTAAATATAATGTTGTTAAAACATTCTCGTTTAAAATTGTATTCCGTTTTCAAATAAATAAATATGTCAAAATCAACAGAATTTGTATGGTCTGAGCAAGCAGAGACACACAGAAGCCGAACCAAAGAAATGATTCGTAAATACCCTCAAATCAGGGAATTAATAGGCAGAAACTCGAACACTATATTTGTTATTACCTTTTGCGTAGCCATTCAAATTGCAGTAGCGTTTTTAATTAAAGATTATCCGTGGTGGGCAGCCCTGATTGCGGCTTATGTGGTGGGAGCGTTTGCCGATCACACACTGTTTATCTCTATTCATGAATGTGCGCACAATTTAATTTTCAAAAATCGCACGCTAAATACTTTAGCGGGTATTTTTGCTAATTCAGTAATGGTATTCCCTAGCTCAGTTTCTTTTCAAAAATACCATTTGAAACACCATACTTTTCAAGGTGTAGAAGAATTAGATGCCGATATGCCTTTTCGTTGGGAGGCTAAGCTTATAGGCAGTTCTACCATTGGCAAAGCACTTTGGCTATTGTTTTATCCTGTTTTTCAAATGTTTAGGCCTTTGAGATTGAAAAATGAAATCAGCATTTTCGACCCTTGGACAGTGGTAAATTGGGCATTTAATATTCTGGTCACAACTGCTATTTTCTATTCTTTTGGGTTAAATGCAGGTATTTACTTGGTGGCAAGTCTTTTCTTCTCTATTGGTTTGCATCCGGTAGGTGCTAGATGGGTACAGGAACATTTCTTAACCCATGGCGATGAACAAGAAACCAAAAGCTATTATGGGCCACTGAATGTGGTGAATTTGAATGTTGGTTTTCACAATGAGCATCACGATTTTCCTTCTGTGCCTTGGCACAAACTACCCCAAATCAAAAAAATTGCCCCAGAGTATTATGAAACTTTAGGGTATCACACTTCCTATACGGCATTGCTTTTTCAGTTTCTTTTTGATAAAAAATTATCTGTTGCTTCCAGAGTTGCCCGTGCAGATAGAGGCAAGGTAGCGTTGAACGACATGAGAAACTACAATGTAGAAGAAGCTAAACAGAGTGAGTTGGTAGGTGTTTAAATTCCAGCTACTTTATCAGCCCAATAAAAGTTTCAAACTTTTATTGGGCTTTTTTTTATCCAACAAATAAACACTATTTCACAATCCGCCACACTCCCCATCCATCCTTTGAGCGTATTTTTAACAGGTAAAGCCCTTTGGGTATTGTAGTTGTTTGTATTTCTATTTTCTTATTTGGCAAAAAAGCATTAATATCTATGTTGAGTTCAAGCCCAATTGAGCTTAATAATTTCATTTCCAAAATAGTATTCTGACTCTCGATTGTTAATTTTTCACTAAATGGATTAGGGAAAATAACCACGTCATTTGCAAGTGTATTTTTGGTGGCTGTGCTTCCACAAGTTGTGGTGTTTAATTGTAAAGAATAAGCAATTTCATTTGTACAACCAAATTCGCTAGTGCCTTTCACCGAAACAAACAGTTCTGATTGTGGCTTGATGCTAAACGTATTTCCTAACGCAGTTGTGGTGTTTGCCCTCCACAAATATTCATTTGCCCCCGAAACCGAAAAATTTATTGTGTTGCAATTCGTAATCGGGTTGCTTGCCGAAACAGATAAATGCATTCCTATTTTGTATACTTCAGAATTGGACAGCTCTTTTCTTCGTGGGCTATTGCTCAACACGGCAAATATCCTGTCTTTTTGGTCGGCTGTAAAAGTGTGCATACAGGCATCATCAGCATAGTCCATATAATTGTCAATCATGGCACCTAATCCAGCAGTACAGCTATTTCGGCTAGCAGGGCAGTTGTAAATTGGCCCGGCTGTTTTGGGTGTGTCATCACAGCCATCATCTTGCAGGCAGTTAGTATTACTTTCATCAATTCCCCAAATATGTAACAAACCTAAAAAATGACCCATTTCGTGGGTAGTAGTTCGACCTTTGTTGTAAGCCTTATATAAATTCCCTGTTCTACCAAATACATTGAATCGTATCACCAATCCGTCTGAATTGGCCGATTCATTTTCCATATCAATACCTGATAAAGAAGAAAAGTCAGGCATTTGAGCATAGCCAAGCCTAGTTGTCAATCCGCCTCCAAAAGTAACTACCCAAATATTAAGGTATTGCTTTGGGTCGAAAATAGTAGCTGGTTTTAGTATGGTCTCTATGTCATTGAGATTATCCCAAGAATTTCGTGTAGCATTTACCCTATGAATACCGCATTCGGTGAGCATATTTCCATTGGGGTCGTAAGCGGCAGGCACAAATTTTATGGGCATTCCAATGCCAGCAGGTCGGGTATTGTAGCCCAAAGTTCCGGGTTTTTTCTGAAAATCTTCATTCAATACCTCAAATTGCGTTATTATTTGGGCTTGTGATATATTCTCATTTACACCTACAGCATCGCCATTGTGAATTATATGCACCACTACAGGAATCATAAGCGTGTCTTCTTGTATGCGACCATATTTTTTTTGCTTACGTATGGCCGAAATATATTTATTCAATCTGTTTTCGTCATCTAGAATATTTTTGTAGGTAGGATTCCTGATTTTTAAAAGTTGATTTGCCTCATTGGTAGCACATTGCCTTTGTTCGGTTTGGCTAAAAGACAGTATTTGTATTGATAAAAAAAAGACAAGAGTTATTGATTTCATTGGTGGAAAATAATTGACTAAATTTTGATTTGTCTAAATGTTATGAAGGTACTAAAATTCGGTTCAAATTATTATTTGTATCCTTTATTCTCGAAATACGCAAAAAGTATCTTTCAATGAAATTAAAATAGAAGCCCAAATTATTATTGCCAATTCAAAAATTCCGCCCTAAGCCTCCCAAGGGGGAGGGAACACCCTTAAATCTTATATTTTTTGATTCTTAAAGTTAGATAGAAAAGCAGTCTGGGCTATTCTAAAAATTAAAATAGCTGTTTTTTCATTATGCTTCTATTTTTGCATAAATTTTTTAAAGTTGGATAATTTAAAAGCACGATTATTTAAAGACAAAGTTGGCAAATACACCATGCAGACTTTGGTGTGGTTTAGCATATTGGTAGTGGTGGCCATTGGCTTTGGTCTTTATCTCAAATCAAGGCCATTGTTGGAATTGCAACCGCTATCGAAATTGTTATTTTCCTCTGAATGGGCACCCGGTAGAGGCGATTTTGGATTGTTTCCTTTCATTATGAGTACTTTATGGGTCACGTTTGCCGCTATGTTCATAGCCGTGCCACCTTGTATACTGTGTGCCATCTACCTCACAGAATATGCCGACTCTAAAATTTCAAACTTCGTAAGGCCAATCATCGACATGATAGCTGGTGTACCATCTGTTATTTTTGGGGTTTGGGGCATCATCATTATTATTCCTTTTATTAGAGATTTTATTGGTCCATCTATAGGTGTGCATACTTCCGGCTATACGGTATTGGCAGGGGGTATTGTACTGGCTGTGTCAGTTTTTCCAGTTATCATTCAATTGTTGGTAGAATTATTTAAGTCCATTCCCGTAGAATTAAGAGAAGCTTCCCTCGCTATTGGAGCTACCAAATGGCAAACGATTAAGTGGGTGATGCTCAGAAAAGCCGGGCCAGGTGTGGTGTCGGCTGTAGTAATTGCGTTTTGCAGAGCATTTGGAGAAACTATGTCGGTAATAATGGTAACGGGCAATGTGGTAATGGTGCCACATTCTTTGCTCGATCCGGCCTATCCATTACCTTCACTCATTGCCAACAACTATGGCGAAACGATGTCGATACCCATTTACGATTCAGCTCTCATGTTTGTAGCCTTTATTTTGTTCACCATTGTGCTGATATTTAACCTGATAGCTCGCTACGTTTTGCGGCTTGTGGAAAAAAGTAGTATTTGATTATTGATAAAAAATGATAAATTTACTTTCAATAAAGCACAGCTATTGAATAAAGATCAATTTCACGAACTTTTAAGAAATCCAGAATCGGTTTCTGCCCACGATACCGAGGCTTTGGAAAAGCTTTTGAACACATTTCCGTATTGCAATATTGCCAATGTGCTACTTGCGAAAGTAAGCTCCGATAAAGGCAGCATGTTTTCTAATCAAAAAATAAAAAGAGCAGCACTTTACAGCCCAAGTAGGGAAAAACTCAAAGCCTTGTTGTACGCAACGCCTCAGGCTGCCACAAAACTCGAAAGCAATATAGCAATTGAGACAAATCTGATTTCTGACTTAGTAGCAACACACTCTGTTTCTATTGAAAAAGAAGAAATAGCGATGGTAGAAAAAAAAACTTTTGATACCACTATAAATGAGCCTAAAATAGCCGATAAAGATACTAATAACTCATTTTTGAAAATGGAATTAAATAATTCAGATTCGAAAATGCAAGATTTGAGAGATGAAATTCAAGAGGTCTTGCAAAGCCTAAAAGGTCTGGAAGCGGAATTCAGAGATAAAATAACCATTGAAAATCAAAATGCACCTGAATCGAAAAAAAATCCATTAGATATAATTCGTGAAGAAAGTGCTGAAACAATTCTACAGCCTAAAGAAGTTTCGAATGGAGAAATTGATGAATTATTGGTGGATCAACCTCTTAAATTCTATATACACGACCTCAACTTCGGCAAAAGTTTAAGGAGTTCAACTTCAGATATTATCAATGAATACCTCAATTTTCGCCCTTATCAAGTAGAGCAAAAGCCCGATTTAGATACTCAAGCATCGATTATAGAAAAATTTTTAGATGGTAGTGTGCAAATGCCTCGCTTTGGCGATATGGCCGAAACTACCTCAAAACCAGACCTTTCCAAGCCCAGCACCCAACTTGACGAAGCTCCGATTTCAGAAAATATGGCAAATTTATTTGTTCGCCAAGGCAAAATAAGGAAAGCCATTGAGGTATATGAAAAATTAAAGTTGAAAAATCCTGAGAAATCAACTTACTTTGCGGGTAAAATTGACAATCTGAATACCTTTAACAAATAATTTCATGTTCACCATAGCACTAATATTCATTACTTTTATTTGTTTTTTACTTATACTTGTAGTACTAATTCAAAATTCTAAAGGAGGTGGGCTAGCCAGTGGTGTTGGCACAGGCTCTGCTAATTTAATAGGAGTAAAAAGAACAGGCGACTTGCTAGAGAATGTAACTTGGGGTTTGGCAATCACACTTTTGGTTGGTTGCTTGGCTACCAATTTTATTATTGATAGAGATGGTGATGGCAACAAAGAAGAGATAAACAGTGTGAATGTAGAAAGAGCACAAGAATCTGGTTTTGCTCCACAGCAACAACAAGCTGCTCCTGCACAGGAAGAAAGCAAACCTGAAGAAAGTAAATAAGACATCTATAAACATCAAAAAAGCCTTTCAGCATAGAGAGGCTTTTTTTGTTAGCGGCAATAGAACTGCTTATATAATGGGGATGTAAAGCTAATTCACAATCAAATTATCGATATCCCATTTTCTAATATACACCAATGGCTTGCCCAAAGTGAGTAATTTCTCAAATGGACTTGTAATTTTTATTTCTGTGGTAATACAAGGGCAATTATCTACCCCACAAGGAATTTCTCTGATTTCGGTTTGCACGTCAATAGTTGATTGAAATTTCAATTTTAACCATTCATTAATCTTAGTTTTTAAAAAAATATTTTCCGGATCTGATGGATTTTTGAATTGTATCACAACAATTTAAAAGCAACTATTTGAAATAAAAGTTCCATATCTTGAATCTGTAAATGTATTCAATTGCTATGATAATCGATACCCACGCCCATTTATACAGCACCCAGTTTGATGACGAAGTAGAAGCTTTGCAGGAAAGAGCAAAAGATAACAGGGTAGAGAAAATTGTAATGCCAAATATTGATTTGGAAACTTTACCAAAAATGCTCGTATTGACCCAAAAATATCCTGAATTATGCCTGCCAATGCTGGGCTTGCACCCTTGCAATGTATTTGAAAATTATAGGGAAGTATTAAAAGAACTTTATTCGTTTTTTGATAAAAATAAATTTGTAGCGGTTGGGGAAATAGGATTAGACCTTTACCACGATAAAAGCCTTTTTTTACAACAGCAAGAGGCTTTTCATATTCAAATCAATTGGGCATTGGAGAAAAACCTACCTATAAATATTCATTCTCGAAGTGCTAATGACCAAGCTATTGCCATAGTGAGCGAATATAAAATTAAGGGATTGAGTGGAATTTTTCATTGCTTTTCTGGAAGTTATGAGCAAGCACAAGAAATGATTTCGTTAGGTTTTTATTTGGGAATTGGCGGTGTGGTCACTTTTAAAAACAGTGGACTTGATGTTATTTTACAGAAAATCGGCTTACAAAACATCGTGTTGGAAACAGATGCACCATATTTAGCCCCCGTTCCATATCGTGGCAAGCGAAACGAGCCCGCTTATCTTACTTTGGTAGTTGAAAAACTTTCTTCAATTTATAATATTTCAACAGAAGAAGTACTGCACATTACCACCGCCAACGCAAAAGCCGTTTATAAGCTTTAGAACCAAAATTTTCGCAGCCTCACTTTATGCAACAAATTCATTCTTGGAAGTAACATGATTTTTTTCTTATTTTACTTATTATCAAGGCCATTATGATAAATAGTGAAAGTATAGCTTTAAAGATAGACCAGCTGGAGAACAAAATCAAAAAGCTGCTGGAAAGCCATTATTATATTCAAGAAGAAATGAAAGAATATAAAAACGAGAATGAAGTGTTGCGAAAACAGCTCGATTTCAAGAACGATGAACTTAAAAACTTTCAAAATCAATATAAAATATCTAAAATTGCGAATGTAGTTGTAGATGACAAAAAGTTGTCGTCTGAATATAAACTTAAAATTAACGAATACATCAGGGAAATAGAAAAAGGTTTGGCTTACTTAAATAATAAAATGTAATACTTTCATGGCTATTTTATCTATCAAAATTCGAATTGGCGATAGAGATTATCCCATGAAAGTAAATGAAAGTGAAGAGGAGGTAATGAGAATGGCAGGGAGAGCATTGAATGAAAAGTTAAAGTCATTTAAGGATCTATACCAAACTGAAGACAGGCAAGATTTGCTAGCCATGGTGGCTTTCGACAGTCTGTTGCAAAAATTAAAAAATGATATTCAATCGGAAAGTGTGGAAAGAAACATCACCGATCGAATAGGTTATCTCAATACGCTTATTTCAAAGTCTATTACTTAAGAAGCTACTTTTATATCTCCTTGATGATAAACCCTTTATCATCAAATGGAAATCATTATTTATATTGTTTTAGCCGCTACCGGCACAATTGCAGGTTTTTTTATTGCGAAGTCTGTACACAAAAAAGACCTCAACCGCAAAGAGGAAGAGGCAAAAGAAAAAGCGGAACTTATACTCAAAGAAGCTGAGTTTAAAGCTGAAAGTCTGAAAAAAGACAAGATGCTAGAAGCAAAAGAGCATTATTTCAAACTTAAAACAGAATTTGAAGACGATGCCAACCGCAAGAAAAACATCATCATTCAAAATGAGACAAAAATTAAGCAGCGTGAGCAATCTTTAAATCAACAGCAGCAAAATCTGGGTCGCAAGGAGACTGAGATTGACCAGTTGAAGGAGCAATTGGGGAATCAACAAGAAACGCTTAAGAAGAAATCGGAAGAAACTGAAAAATTGCGACTGTCGCATGTGTCGCATTTGGAAAAAATAGCTAATCTCACAGTTGAAGAAGCGCGTGAACAATTGGTGGAAAATCTGAAAATGGAGGCTCAAAGCCATGCATCATCATACATCAAAGAAATTGTAGAAGAAGCAAAACTCACTGCAACCAAAGAAGCGAAAAAAATCATTATTCAAACAATACAACGTACGGCTGCTGAACAGGCAGTTGAAAATTGCGTGTCGGTTTTCAATATTGAAAGTGATGAAATAAAAGGGAAAATCATAGGGCGTGAAGGAAGAAATATTCGTGCTTTGGAAGCCGCAACAGGGGTTGAAATAATAGTTGATGATACCCCCGAAGCCATTATTATTTCGGGTTTTGACCCAGTGAGGCGTGAAATTGCAAGATTATCGCTTCATAGGTTGGTAGCGGATGGTCGTATTCATCCTGCCAGAATAGAGGAAGTAGTTACCAAAACTACCAAAGATATTGATGAAGATATTAACGAAGTTGGTGAACGTACTTGTATTGATTTGGGCGTTCATGGTTTGCATCCTGAATTGATAAAAATGATAGGCAGAATGAAATACCGTTCATCTTATGCACAAAATCTTTTGCAGCATTCACGTGAGGTAACCAAGCTTTGCGGTGTGATGGCTGCGGAATTGGGCTTAAATGTAAAAATGGCCAAACGTGCCGGATTGCTGCACGATATTGGAAAAGTAGCTACTGAAGACAGCGATTTGCCACATGCAATTTATGGCATGGAAATGGCCAAACGCTACAAAGAACACCCAGAAATCTGTAATGCTATAGGTGCCCATCATGATGAAATAGAAATGACTTCACTTATTTCACCAATCGTGCAAGCTTGCGATGCAATATCGGGGTCAAGACCTGGAGCAAGACGTGAAGTAGCAGAATCGTATGTGAAGCGTTTGAAAGACTTGGAAGATTTAGCACTTTCATTTGATGGCGTATCGAAATGCTATGCCATGCAGGCCGGAAGAGAATTGAGAATTATTGTAGATGCCGACCGAATAGCCGATGACAAAGCAAGCTTACTTTCATTCGATATTTCGCAAAAAATAGAAAAGGAAATGCAATATCCAGGCCAAATAAAAATTACTGTGATAAGGGAAATGCGCTCAATTGCTTATGCGAAGTAGTTCTTCATCAACAGTTTAGCAGGGGAATAGTAGTTTTTTTTATATGCAAAACCTCCCTATAATCTAGTTTTATCTAGCCTAAAACATAGTTTCTGATACCTGCACATTGTTAAAACACTCACCCATAAATAAATACTTTTGTAAATTATTATGGTACAAGACCTGCACAACATTATAACCCTCACTGGAGACTTGGGGAGTGGAAAAAGCAAAACCGGGAAACTGATTTGCACACAAATTCCTGGCTTCAACTACATTTCTACCGGAGATATACAAAGGAAATTGGCTGAGCAATTAGGTATTACCACCTTGGAAATGAACCAGTTGGCTGAAACCGACCCAACTATCGACATCAAAATTGATTCTATTTTTATTAATCTGAAAAATACAGATGAAAGACAGGTAGTAGATTCCAGAATGGCTTGGCACTTTCTGCCCAAATCGTTCAAGATAATGCTAAAAGCTGATATTGACATTACCACACAGCGAGTGATGCACGATAAAATGCGGAAAAGTGAAACCTCTCAAGTTCTTGATTACGAGGCTTTAAAGCAAAGTCTGAGAGCTAGAAAAGCAAGTGAGACAAAACGATTTATTCAAAAATACAATGCCAATGGCAACGATGTTAATAATTTCGATATTATTGTAGAAACATCATTCATTTCTGCTGAAGATGTGGCTGAAATTATCATCAAAAATTATCATAAATGGGTAAATAGTGAATCGTATGCTAAATTTTGGGTATCGCCAAAGCAACTATTGCCAACCAAGCAAACAGACGGAATTACTAAAAACATAGGTTTTGATGAAGATGAACCTGTAATAATAGTGGTTTACCAAGATAAGTATTTCGTGATTGATGGGCATAGAAGAGTAAGCGATGCCATTAGAAATGGCGTACACTATATTTCAACGGTATTAATAAACAGTTATGAAATACTAAACGATGCCAAATCGGCCTCGCAGCTCATTGATAAACAATACCATAGCGAAGTAGTGGAAAAATGGGAAGCCGACCACGGATTTCAATTTTTTAAAACGTATCATTCACCTAAAGAATAAAGCAGTTGAAAATCGGACTCCTTTTTGGCTCATTTAACCCCTTGCATATCGGGCATTTAATTATTGCCAATAGCATGATTGATTTGGCTGGAATGGACGAAGTATGGCTGGTAGTTACGCCTCTTAATCCATTTAAAAAGAGTTCTGATTTACTTGCCGAAGACGAGCGATTGAAAATGGTGAAAATTGCCATTAAAGACAACCCCAAATTGAAAGCAAGCGATATTGAGTTTTCGCTGCCTAAACCAAACTATACGGTAGATACCCTAATGTATTTACAGGCCCAACACCCCGACACTCAATTTTTTTTGGTGATGGGGGAAGATAATTTGGTGAAATTCGACCAATGGAAAGACTACGACAAAATATTTGAAAACTTTGAAGTGTTGGTTTATCCAAGGCCTTACACCCCAAATACGCAATTGAAAATTCACCCTAGAGTACACATTTTCAACTGCCCACTTTTAGATATTTCATCAACATATATCAGGGAAAATATTAAATATGGCAAATCGATAAAGTATTTAGTACCAGAAGCGGTAGAGGAATATATCAGAAATAACCTGAAAAGATAATGCAGGCGAAGCTGTATTTTGACCGTGCGAAATTGGTATTAGCCTCAATTTACGAGCAGACAGAAGCCAACGAAATTGCCTTTTTGCTTATAAATCATCTGAGCGGATTATCAAAAACCGATGTTTTACTCAACAAACCCGTTGACATTTTCAATGAACTTTTGTTTAATATTTCGTTAGAGAGGCTGTTGAAATACGAGCCCATTCAGTATGTGATTGGCAAGGCTCATTTTCTGGGTCGAGAATTTATTGTAAACAAGCACACCCTGATTCCTCGCCCTGAAACTGAAGAATTGGTGACCCTCATTTTTGCAGGAAACAAAGGAAAATCGGGATTGAAAATACTGGATATCGGCACTGGTTCGGGCTGTATTTCTATAAGTTTAAAATTGGAAATGCCTGATAATGAATATATTGGGGTAGATATCTGTCAATTGGCTCTCGACACAGCACAGCAAAACGCCTTACAATTCAGCACTCCCGTTGAATTTCAAAAAGCCGATATTCTCAATAATCAACCTCATCAATTTTCCGAATCAAAATTTGATATTATTGTATCAAATCCGCCTTATGTGTTAGAAAGTGATAAAAAAGGAATGAAACCCAATGTGCTAGATTATGAGCCTCATACCGCACTATTTGTACCTGATACAAATCCACTTTTATTTTACGAAGCTATTTTGATTTTCGCCCATAATAATTTAAAAATTTATGGCAGGCTTTATTTTGAAATATATGAAAAGAAAGGCATAGAAATAAAAGAATTGATGTATAAATATCAGTTCATCAACATTTCAATCGAGGTTGATTTCAATAAAAAAGCTAGATTTGCAATAGGCACATTCGCTCCTAAATGATTCGTTTTTTCCGATTTTCAGGGCCGGTTCAATTCGGCATACTATTTTTACTGATTTGGCTTTTTCGACTGCCATTGTTTTTTACCGATGCTCCTTTGCTGTGGGAAGATGTGAAAAACTTGGCGATTGGCGAGAAATTGGCCGATGGTTTTTTGCTTTATCGAGATATTATTGATTCTTCCGCTCCTTTATCAGCCCTTGTGTATTGGTTTTTAAGTCTGGTAGCTGGGCGATCAATGTCGTTACTTTACATCATTTCGGGAATTATTTTATTTGTACAATCTCAAATATTTAAGTGGATTTGCAATAGCAACGAAATTCTTTCTGAAAAAGGCGACTTGCCAGCATTGATTTATGTAGTGATGGCTGGCACTTGCTTCGATTTTTTCTCGCTTTCCCCCGCCTTCATTTCCCTTACTTTTCTACTTATTGCTATTAATGGTGTGTTCAAACACATAAAATCAGAAAACGATGAAGGTGGAATATTTGCTACAGGGTTGATTTTGGGCTTGGCTTACTTGAGTTTTGCCCCTGCTATTATCTATTTTCTGCTTACCTATTTCACTTTTCTAGTTTTTACCCGTACACATTTTCGCCACTATTTGCTTTTTGCCACAGGCTTTGCATTCCCCATATTATTTTGCCTCACGTTTTTTTTTATACTTGATGCTGAGGCTGAATTTGTAAATTATTATTTGTTTCAATTTCCTGCTGCATTAGGCTTTGAAAGAGGTTTTAACTGGAAAATCATCGCTTTTCTAGTATTACCATCATTTTTATTTACTATAGTAGGCATAATAAGGGCTGCCACATTTCGCAGGTTTATTATTTATCAAGTCATTAGCCAAAGAATTATGTTCATTTGGCTTTTATTTACTGTAATTATTGTCACCTTATTTTTCAAGAATTTCACCTCTGCATTTAGTTTGGCAATACCATTTGTATCGTTTTTTATATGCCACTTTTTTCAATTAATGAAGAAAAAAAAACTTGGTGGCTATTTGCTTCTCATTCTCCTGATTTACAATCTGCGAATGGTGTATTCATATATTGAATTGCCCTATTTGAATAAAAATTTAATTGATTTCAACAATCAAGTATTAAAACCAAGCCCTTTAACTGGCAAATTTAAAGACAAGAAAATATGGGTAATAGGCAATGAATTGGCAGTGTATAGCCACAACAAGATTGCCACTTGCTATTTTGATTTTCAGTTGAGCAAATCAATATTAACACACCCCGAATACTACGACAATCTCAACCATATTTACTACTCGTTATTAATAGATATGCCGGAAGTAATAATTGACAATGAGGCACTTATGCCTATAATATTTGAAAAAATTCCCTTGCTTAAAAAGGCTTATATTTCACCTGAAAAGGGCATTTATATCAAACCGTAAAGCCAAAAAATATGCTAACCAAAGGCAAGCTTTATCTCATTCCTTCTTTACTTTTTCCTAATACAGAAGACCGAGCATTACCTGCTTACAACAGTGAAGTAATCAAAAACATAAAGTATTTTTTAGTTGAGAATGAACGAACTGCCCGCAGGTTTATTTCTGCACTTCATTTGGGCTTGACAATCGAAGAGCTGCAATTTTTTAGACTCGATAAAGATACCAAGGCAGATGAAATTGAGCCAGTATTTCGATTTTTAGTACAGGGGCAAGATGTGGGAGTTATATCAGAGGCAGGCTGCCCGGGTATAGCCGATCCTGGTGCATTGGCTGTGACTTTGGCACATAAAAAAGAAATTGAAGTAGTACCTTTAGTTGGCCCTTCATCTATTGTATTGGCTCTGATGGCCGCAGGTTTTAGCGGGCAATCGTTTGTATTTCACGGGTATTTGCCCATTGAAAAAAATGAAAGGCAGCTTACTTTGAAAAGACTTGAGAAAGACGCAGTTTCAAAGCACCAAAGCCAAATATTTATAGAAACACCATATAGAAACACTTCCTTATTTGCCGATATAGTAGCTGTGTGCCAAGCTAGTACTCAACTTTGTGTAGCTTGCGATATTACTGCCCCCACTCAGTATATCAAAACCAAGTCAATAATAGGCTGGAAAAAATCTATACCTGATTTGAATAAAAAGCCCACTGTTTTTTTATTATTCGGTTGAATAAATGAAAATTGCAATACAAACGTAACTGCCTAAATATATGCCTATTGCCCCACCTATTAATTTGAAAAACTGGATTGTAGAAAATCGCCATTTGTTGAAACCTCCAGTTGGGAATCAACAAGTATATAAGCTCAATGACGATTTTATTGTGATGGTGGTTGGCGGTCCGAATGCACGAAAGGATTACCATTACAATGAAGGCGAAGAATTGTTTTACCAATTAGAGGGTGAAATTAAATTGAGCATAATGGAGGCAGGCGAGAAAAAAGACATAAAAATAGGAGAGGGCGATTTGTTTCTGTTGCCACCCCGCACGCCTCATTGGCCACAGCGTGGGGCAAACACCATTGGATTAGTAATAGAAAGATACAGAAAGCCAACAGAATTGGACGGGTTTATGTGGTTTTGCGAGCATTGTGGCAATAAATTGTATGAAGAATTTATTCCTGTTTCTGATATTGTAAAGCAATTGCCGGAAGTCATGCATACTTTTTATGCCAATGAAACATTGCGATGCTGTAAAAATTGCGGAAATTTAATGCTGCCACCTATTACCACATAATTGATTCTTTCAGCCTACATATTTTTACCGTCATGATAAAAACGCTCAGTACCAAAAAAGACGCTTCCAATGCCAGCACATTTTCTATTTCAACGACTGCATTTGGCAAGTTTACAGCTTATACATTGCACAATGATGCAACTGGAGAATCGGCAGCAATTATTCCAGGTTGTGGAGCCGCGCTCAATTCATTGGTATTGCGAAAAGAAAATTTACTTTTCGAAACAATTGATGGCAATGCCAATGAGCAATATTTGTTGGGCGAAGGAGCTAAAGATTACAATGGAAAAATATTATTTCCGTACCCAAACCGCACCAAGGGCGGATTGTATATTTTCGAAGGCAAAATGTATCATTTTGATATAAATGATGGCCATGATTGGCAAAATTCGCTGCATGGGCTTTGTGCTGAAGCCAATTTTGAAGTGGTAAATCAAGATATAAAAAAAACAAAAGCCAGCTTGCAAATCAAATACAAATTAGATGGCAAACATCATGCATATCCTTTTGAAATTCTACTTACAGTAGTGTATGAACTATCGAAGAAGGGGCTGGCAGTGTGGACGGAGGTTCACAATTTAGGCTCCAAAACTGCTCCTTTTGGGCTTGGCTGGCATCCTTATTTCAAAACAGGCTCGAAAGTAGACGATTTGGAAATGTGGTTGCCACAACATTATGAATTGCAGGTAGATGAACAATTGATTCCTACTTCAAAAATAAGTGAGGGCTACAGTTTTACTTCATATGAATCAATAAGCAGCATAACTTTAGACAACGGCTATATGATAAACCCCGATTTGATACAGGCAAGCGTCAAAATCAATGATCCTATTCAAGGTTTTTATATTGAGCTCGCTTGCCTTAAAGGCTACGATTATTTGCAAGTATATACGCCCAACCATAGAAATTCCATAGCAATTGAGCCGCAAACTTGTGCTGCTGACGCGTTTAATAATAAAATGGGGCTAGTGGAACTAATGCCAAACGAAAAACGCAATTTTGCCTTTTCAATTGGTATTGGCTAAACCATTTTTGCGATATCAATTTTTGGGCATCGGTAAGTGCATCGAAATATGCCACGTTTTTTTACACTTGACTTGGGAGTATCTTCAAGTGTAGCCACTTCTATTTTTCAAAAAAAAAGAAGAGAGGCCAATATCTATACATTGAAATAATTGAGAACGCTTTTGATGGCAGATTTATATTATTGAATCAAACCACTTGATTATAGCTTGGCAATTCATGTATCTGTAATACTTCATTTTCAATTTTATAATAATGGTGCTGCATACCATTAGTAAGCACAATATATTTGGGTTTTAGCTGGCTGAAATATACCGATGCTTGTTGAAGAGTACGAGAAGAAATTTTTATAAACGGAGCTTTGCATTCTATTAATATGAGTGGCTCTCCGTTGTCAGGTGAATATACAATAATGTCTGCACGTTTGGCTCGCTTATGGTATTGCAAACCAATTTCCGAATGTATCAATCCTTTCGGGTAGTGAAGGTGGTGAACCAAGTAATTCAGGAAATGCTGCCTCACCCATTCCTCTGGTGTCAACTTTAGTTTCGCTTTTCTAAAGGGGTCATATATATATAAGTCGCCTTCATTTTGCGATATTTTGTGAGCAAAGCTTGGCAAGTTCAATATCAACATATTCTAAAACTATAACTTAAAATGCATTTTCAAACACCTATTATAAAAAAATTATTTACTTAGCTAACGGCAATTTGCAAGTCAATTAATAATTCTGTAATTAAGTATTGCAACACATAAACATATACATTTTTCAAGAATTTTCATTTGTAGGTTTCAGATATAAAAATTATTCCTACTTTTGCAGTCCCAAAATAGAGAGATGGCAGAGCGGTCGAATGCGGTGGTCTTGAAAACCATTGACTGTCATAGGTCCGGGGGTTCGAATCCCTCTCTCTCTACTCAAAAGGTCCTGATGTGAATCGGGACTTTTTTTGTTTTATCCATTTCCCCCATTTCCATTAATACCGTTCCAATTTTTTCTAGATCACAAAAAAGGATTTTTCATATTTGCTCACAAATTGTATGAGTAAAATTACGCGTCATTGTTTACGGTTTTTGATGAAAAAACAGATATCCAAATTCATAACGCACAAGCTTTACTTCTACTTATTAGGTTTTCAATTGTATTTTTTAGGGTATTTTTAGAATATTTTTAACAAATTTATCTAGAAACCTTCTAAACTTTACCTTTAGTATTTCATTTCTTATAGTTTTTTTTCTATATTTGGAAACTTGGCTCTAAAAATAAGCATTCCTACATTATTCATTTGAATCTACTCAGAAAGCTTACAACAATAGCCATAGACAACCTGTATTCATTTTCTAATTATTCAAAAAGTCCTATTTAGTAGAGATGACAAACGAAGTAAACAACGGTCTGTACGATTCCCGTTTTGAGCACGATGCTTGTGGTATTGGTTTTGTAGCAAATTTGAAAGGCCGAAAGTCGCACAAGATAGTCAAAGATGCTTTGCACATGCTCACGAGAATGTATCACCGTGGGGCTTGTGGCTGCGAAACCAACACTGGTGACGGTGCGGGCATATTGGTGCAAATGCCTCACGAATTTTTGTTGAACGAATGTTTAAAACTAGGTATAAAGCTTCCCAGCTTCGGTAGGTATGGTGTAGGTT
>CAZMFZ010000054.1:0-18419 GCA_964565665.1 uncultured Bifidobacteriaceae bacterium
AAATGAAATAAATATTTTTAATTAGTTTTACGTTAATAACTGTGCCAATAATAATGGATAAAGAGGCATATTAAGTTTCTAAATAGAAAATAAAAGTTACCATTTTGTGCTTTACTCTATTCATTAAAGACTATAAATTAATGACAATGTTGAAACACGCATTTAAAATACTATTGTTGATGGCAGCTTTGGCGGTAAATTTCGATGCCCAAGCCACCAAAAGTTTCTATGTGATTACGGGTAATTTCAGTTTAAATCAATTTAATACTAGTGCTGGTTCACTTATTGAATCTTGTTCTGGAGACACAATTACTTTTAAACTAGTTCCTAATAATAGCATTTCATATTCTTCATTAGCTGAGTCTAAAATACATTGGAAAATATTAGCATATGATGGAGCAGATAATTACTATACTGCAACTGCTACAGGTAGTAGTATTACATTACAGCAAGCCTTAATAGGTGGTTCTAATTCTGGGCTGCAAGTAAATATTGATAGTGCAGGACTAATTAACACTAATATTAATCAAGTTTATCAAAGCCCATCTTTAGATTTAGGAAGGGATATTGGTTCGTGTCCAGGAACTACGGCATTTCTTAAAAATTATAGTGTTACTAGTGGAAATTTTCGATGGAATACAGGTTCAACGGCTACTGGAATTACAGTGAATTTACCTGGGTTATATACTGCTACAGTAACTTCATTTGCCTCACCCACTAAAAATTGTTATGCCATTGATGCCGTAACATTCACTCATCACCCAAAGCCTGAAATACAAATAGATGCCATTAATGGGGTGAGATACAAATGCTTTAACGAACCGTTGCAACTAAATGTGGCTTTTGCCAATCCAGGTACACCTCCCTATGCATGGTCGTGGAAAGAGGCTGACTTTCTAAATAGTGATGTTATTCAAAATCCGGTAGTGCTCAATACCTTAAGTCAAAATAGCAAATCATATACAGTTATAGGAATAGACGCAAATAATTGTAAAGACACCTCAAAAGTTATTGTAAATAAGAATCCTCAATTTAAAGCAACAATAAATCAAGTTAATGTAACTCTTTGCAAATTTGTATCTATTCTGCTTCCGGTAAATATCGACAAACCAGGTGGTGGAAGCGCAGCCTCCGACTACAAATACAAATGGTCGCCCAATATTGGCCTTAGCAACGATTCTATCAAAAGCCCTACAGTATCAGCCATTTCAGTATCGGGAATTAGTTACATTCTTACCGTTACCGACCTCAATTTTTGTACCGCCAAAGATACGGTTATTATCACAAGGAGTACTTTTGAGATGAATTTTACCAACCCTTTTGAAGAGGTAAAAACAATATGCTCTGGGGAAGTAATAAGCAACCTGAGCATAAGTAGAAAAGTAGGTATTGGCCCCTTTACTTTCGATTGGCAACCTGTAAACATTCTAAATAAAATAAACGATAGTTTGTATAATTCTAAGCCCATTACCCAATCGCAAAAAATATTGGTAACTGTTACTGATAATAATGGTTGTAAAGACAAAGATTCTTTAATTGTAACTATAAAGCCGCTACCAGCTTCGGAAATTCCAAATGGTGAAAATACTATTTGCGTTGGAAGTGAAAAACAAGTAGCTGTAATAGCCGAGTCTGAATCGCTCAACTATAATATCACTTGGAGTCCGAATTTGAGAATCAGTAGTACAAACTCTTATAAACCCACCTTTACAGGCGATGCCACCGAATCGGCTACGCCTCAATTGTATGTTGTTACAGTTACATCAAAAGAGAATAATTGTAGTTTAGTAGATAGCTTGAGGCTTGTTACTAAACCATTTACTGCATTTACAATTGAAGAACCAAGTGATAATATCGTAGAAACAGAGTCTAGCTTCAAAGGGAGTGTAAGCGAACTTCAATACCAATGGCTCGTAACTACTATTGGGGGTATACCTATCGCCCCCCAGCCAACTGTAAATAACCTCCAAACCCTTACCTATAAATTTACTTCAACAGGATTTTATACTTTGAGTGCAAGTGGTACCAATTCATTTGGTTGTAGCCAAATAGTAACCAAAGAAATCGAGATATTAAATCCATCTACTAAAATTTTGTATGTGCCTACCATTTTTAGCCCTGCGGCTGCCAACAATTGCAACAAGGCACTTTATGTATTTTGTACAAAAACTGATATCGTTTCAGGCAGTTTTAAATTATCGGTATTCACCCCAACAGGACAAAAAATATTTGAATCGACTGATTTGGAAAAAATGGCTGTAGAAAATATAAATAATTGCACAGATGTTTCGCCCGATAAAGGCTGGTCAGGCGATGACTATCCGACTGGAGTGTATTCGATGGTGGTAGAGTGCAAATTTAACAACAAAGATAAAACCGCTTATAAAAAGGCAAATCCCGTTACTTTATTGAGATAAAATTAACTTGCGTATTGTATTCTCACATTATAAACCTATCTAAAATATTTTAAAGTTTTTGTTATTTTCTGCCTGCTATCGTGGCAGCGCCTATCAAGGCTACCATTAATAATATGCCAGAAGCCTCAAATGGCACAATAAAATCTGTCATCAAATAATACCCTATTTTTTGTGGTAAAGAGAAATTTTCTACAATAATATTTGTACCATATATGGGCACATCAAATATTATTAGCCTAATAGCGTAAATCATTATTCCCCCAAAAATCATACAAATGAAATAGATAAATATGCTTTGATACGATAATATAGGCTTTTCTTTGATAGAATATGCCGAGGTAAGCATTACCCCAAATAGAAGCAATACCAAAACTCCACCTACATAAATCATAAGTTGGGCAACTGCAATAAATTCTGCATTTGCAAATACAAAGAGGATGGCTACACCCAATAATATAGCTAAAAAAGAAAATGCGGCATGAACAATATTTTTTGTAAGCAGCAAAAAAATAGCTGATACAATTGTTAATACTGAAAATGTATAAAAAAGAGCTTGTTGAATAGCCAATTTTTGAGTATTTATTGGAGTGATTATGGTTCTATTTTTTTGATTACAGGTTTAAAAGCGGGTTTGTAAGGCATTTTTGGAGCTGGAGAATCAGAATTCTCTGCAGCAGTTTTTACTTCCTTAGTCTTTACTGTCGTATTTTCTATTTCTGTATTTTCTAAGGCTTTAGCTTTCGCCTCGGCTTGCTGCCTTTTAAGTTCTTCTTTTTCCTTTACAAATTGATCGTACAGTTTCTTTTTGTCTTCTGCCAATTCGGGAGTGAGGTTAGTGAAATGATAATTCATATGCCGAATATCAAGTTCGCTAAAGTCGTATACTTTGGTCATCGTAAGGCACTCAGTAGGGCACACAGTGGTGCAAAGCCCACAGAAGCAGCACTTAGCCATATCAATATCAAAGGTGGGTGCCCACAATCTTTTTATCGAACCATCAGAGGTTTCGCCAATAGCTTCTGACGATTTTATGGTTTCAATGGCTATGCAATCTACCGGGCATATTACCGCACATTTGTCGCACACTATGCAATCGTCTATCTCATTGTGTAGTCTATAGCGTCCATTGTCAGGTACAGGGATGGTTTCAAATGGATAAGATAGTGTTACAATCCCTTTATCTTGCAAAAAGTAGTCGGGTGAAAGCACATTTGTGGGTTTATGGCTGTTTCTAGCATCTTTCAAATGCTTGAAAGTCAGCCTCATGCCACTCAGTAAAGAAGAAAAAGTATCTGTTATATTTGAGAAATAATTGCCCATTTGCTTTGTGGTTCAAAGATAAGAGGCGAATTTTATTAAACCTATCTGGTATTTTGAATGAAGGAGATAATAGCAATATTTGTTGGTGGGGGAAGTGGTAGCTTGTTACGCTATTTTTTTGGTAAATGGATAGTTCCTTTTTCAACTCCCTTCCCTTTTTCAACCTTCCTTTCCAATTTGGTGGCTTGCGTTATTTTTGGAGTAGTTACTGGGCTTGCGTATCAAAAAATAGAGATGAATGAAACATATAAAAGGTTGGTGCTCACGGGCTTTTGTGGAGGATTAAGCACCTTTTCTACCTTCAATTTCGAAATGTTTCATCTCATTAAATCGGGTAATATAGCAATGGCTTTGTTGTATTTGGTGTTGAGTATTGTAGTTTGCTTTATAGGGTTTTGGGGAGCGATGGAGGTTTGTAAATGAAAGTTATAACATTAACTAAGATAGAAATAGGTCTTGATGGTCTTCAGTGATGGTAATCATGCATTTTTAAGCTGATTCCATATTTGTTCATGATCAATACCAAGTCCCGAATCGGATTCAAAATGGCTTGATTGATAGATTCAACATAATTGTGTTAATATTTGGGTTGTCAACGTGCAATTCATCCAAATACATGTTCAGCTCTTTCAACAACTTTGGGTTTTCAATCTTTTCAATTTTACTATAAATTAATTCTTTCACATCTAACCCTATTTAATAAAAAAGTTTAATCAAATATAATAAATGGGATAAAAAAAATACAACTTCATATTAAAAAACTTCATTAAGTTTACTTCTTCTAATACCCACCTAGAATGGAACTCAAAAATATTAAAATAGAACAGAAAGAAGGCATTCTAGTAGTTACGCTCAACCGACCTGAAAAACTCAATGCCCTAAACTTTGAAACACTCAATGAACTGCACGCTTGCGTGAAAAAAATATATGATGAGCCTACCATTCATGGCGCCATTATTACAGGGGCTGGCGATAAGGCATTCGTAGCTGGAGCCGATATTTCTGAAATTGCCAAGCTCAACGAAATCAACGGTAGAAAATCGGCTGAAACAGGTCAAGAAATATTCCAAATGCTTGAAAATAGTCCCAAACTAGTAATAGCTGCGGTAAATGGCTATGCTTTGGGTGGCGGTTGCGAGTTGTCTATGGCTTGCCACATTCGTGTAGCATCTGAAAATGCTAAATTTGGTCAGCCTGAAATCAATTTGGGAATTCTGCCTGGCTATGGAGGTACACAACGAATGACATGGCTAGTTGGGAAAGGCAAAGCGATGGAATTGATGTTAACTGGCGACATGATTGATGCCCGCGAAGCCGAAAGAATAGGGCTAGTAAACTATGTCGTATCGGCAGAGGAGTTGCTGCCAAAATGTTTTGAGATACTAAAAAAAGTAGCAGATAAACCCGCTATTTCTGTTGGCTTGATTATTGATTGTGTAAATAGTGCATACAATAAAGGTGAAAATGGCTTTCAAACCGAAGCCAATGCCTTTGCTAATTGCATTAGTACAGACGATTTCCATGAGGGCACACAAGCCTTTTTGGAGAAACGAAAACCCATTTTTCATGGCAAGTAAACCACTCCCCGTTTATTCTACCGATTTCGAAAATGATTTTTTGCCCCTTTTAAAGCCGGCTTACAATTTCGCTTATCGACTTACCTACAATGAAGACGAAGCCAAAGATCTGGTGCAGGATTCTTATATCAAAGCCTTTCGATTTTACGATTCATACCAGCGTGGAACTAACGCTAAAGCATGGTTGTTTAGAATTTTGAAGAATACTTTTATCAATGATTATCGTAAGAAAGCTAAAGAGCCAATTAAATACGATTATCAAGAAATAGAAGAGTACTACAATGCCGAAGGGGCTACTATTGAGCCTGATAAGGGTTTGAGAGTAGATATTGTAAATGAAATGATGGGCGATGAAATGACAATTGCCCTAAATGGTTTGCAAGAGGATTTTCGGGAAATAATCATTCTTTGCGATTTAGACGATTTCAAATATGAGGAAATAGCTGAGATTTTGAATATCCCTATTGGTACAGTTCGTTCAAGATTGCATAGAGCCAGACATGCACTTAAAGATAAAATAAAAACGTATGCCCGCACATTGGGTTATGTAGATAAAGAATAACCACTTAAAAACGCTTATTAAACGATTACAAAAATGCAGGCCGAAGATAAAAAACTGACTTGTGAGGAAATACTTGCCGAATTTAAAAGCATGAGTAGCCACGACTGCAAAAAAGATGGTGGCTGTGTAAAATACTTGCAGCTATATCTCGACAATATGGCCTGCAAACACAAAGATGCTGATTTTTTAAAAGGGATAAGCGATTGTGAAAAATGCTGCGAGTATTTTCAAATTAACGATTGCATAAAAAACAATTTGAAGAATAAAACTTATCAAATAGAGCTATCAGATGATTTTGTCCAAAAAATCAAAGGTTCATTGCAGAAGGAAAACTACTATTCTGCAAAATAGAAAATATCATTTAGTCACTTGCAATTCAGCTTCTTGCACTATTTTTCTAAGATAAAATATGTACTCCTCTACTTCTTTTATAATAATTGGATAGTTTTGGTTGAACTCTTCTACCATAGCGGGTATAGGCGATTTATCACCCTCTTCCATAGCCGTAATTTCTACTTTTTTCAATAGAGACGACATTTCATTTGCTCCCAGATACCGGAAATTGCTTTTTAAAAAATGGGCATCGCCCTTTACTAATTCCCAATCTTGTAGTTTCAGATTTGAATTTAATGCTTCGAATTTTCTTGCCGCTCCCTTTAAAATATTTTCCAGCATCTTAATGATTGTGTTCTTGTCGTCTCCTAAAAGATTGTACAATGCTCAGGATCAAAGTATTTTGGTTCCATAATTTTTATAAAATTACAAAAATCTTTTTAAATAGTGGTTAGCTATAAATGAAGATTATTTTTAGTGCAAATGAAATATTTCGATTTTGAACTAATATATAGAAAATAGACTTTACTTACAGAAATTTCATAGGTTTTAATAGTGCTCCACCTATTAAATACTAATTATGAAAAATTGTAAGCATTCAATTGACTTATTTTTTAATTATATGTACTTTTTTAAAGTTATTAAATTCAAAAAAGCGTATAAAAATATTTAAGATTAGAGAAGTGTGGCATATGCACGTATTGAAATTATTTAAGCCAATACCATTTTTGCGGGCGTTAATTTCCAAGTCATTAATTTGGCCAAAGAAAGATTTATCCATTCAACTTTGTAGGAAGTGATAATAGTTGTAAAGTGTTTATATAGTTTAATTTAGGATATGAATTTTACGAATTATTCACTTAACTTTTATATCTGCACAATATGGGAATTAGACGAAGCATTTGAAAAGTGATAATATTTCATATTTTAATTCAATAGTTTGCATATATAATCTGAAAACTTTAAATAGCAACATGATTTTCGGATTGAGTACTTTTACTTTTGGTTGGGCATTTTTACATCCTACTATTTCTAATTTTACCATATTTCATTTGCTTGATTTTTGTCATTCATCAGGCATAAAAATCTTGCAGATAGGTGATAATTTCCCACTTCTTAATCTTTCAGAAACCCAATTAGATGAACTGAAATCATATTCCAATTCGAAAAGAATAAAACTTGAAATTGGAGCTAGAAAGCTCACAGACAGCATATTAACTCAATATATAGAGATGTGTGAAAAGCTGAATGCTGAAGTTTTACGCTTTGTGGTAGATGATGATGAATATGAGCCCTGCATTCTTGAACTCGTTGAAATTCTAACTTCAAATATAAAAATAAAAGAAAATTCACAGCTTAAAATTGTGCTGGAAAACCACGACAGATTTCAAGTACAAGATTGGATTGAAATAATATCGAAAGTAAATGCAGAAAATGTGGGCATTTGCTTGGATACTGCCAATAGCTATGGGGCAGGCGAAGGTACAGCCTATGTTATTGATCAATTAGCCCCTTTCACATTCAATATGCACATCAAAGACATTACCATTAATAGAATAGATACCAAAATGGGCTTTGATATTAGAGGGGCAATTTCGGGTAATGGCGTTTTAAACATTCCTGAAATAATCAATAAAATTGAAATGACACAAAAATGTAAATCTTTTATATTAGAGCAGTGGGTTCCTTTTACGGATACTTTTGAAAAAACAATTGAAAAAGAAATGCAATGGGCTATTGAAAGTATAAAGTATTTAAAGCAATATGAAAACAACTAAAATTGGAGTGATTGGGGCTGGCTTTTGGGCAAAATTTCAAATTCAAGCATGGAAAGAGCTACCCAATGTAGAAATAGTAGCTATCTGCGATATAAACATAGAAAAGGCAAATGATTTAGCTAGCCAACTTGCAATTAAAAATAGCTATTCTTCTGCAGGCGAAATGGTAGCAAGTGAGCAATTAAATGCAGTAGATATTATAACAAGTGTAGAAACGCACTTTGAAATGGTAAAATTAGCTGCGGAAAAAGGCATAAATTGCATCGTTCAAAAACCTATGTGCAATACTTTAGAAGAAGCAAATACGCTTTTAAAAATCTGCAATCTAAATAATGTGCAGCTGCATGTGCATGAAAATTTCAGGTGGCAAGCTCCTATCAGAAAGGTAAAAGAAATTATTGATTCGGAGATATTGGGCAGTGTTTTTAAAGCTAGAGTTTCATTTTGTTCGGCATTTCCCGTGTTTGACAACCAGCCTGCATTGGCAGAATTAGAGCAATTTATACTTATGGATTTGGGCGTACACACATTAGATGTAGCCCGGTTTTTGTTTGGCGATGCTAAAAATCTATTTGCATTGACCCATAAAGTAAACCCAAAAATTAAGGGTGAAGATGTAGCAAATGTGATGCTTGAGATGAAAAACGGCATTCATTGCTTTTGCGAAATATCTTATGCTTCTATTTTAGAAAAAGAATCGTTTCCGCAAACGCTGTTGCTGATTGAAGCAGAAAAAGGGTCTATCAGCTTAACCCACGATTTCAAAATAAAAATTACTACCAAAGATGGCACAACTGAAGAAACGATTAAACCAAAAATGTATCCTTGGGTAGATCCTGCTTATGCCGTGGTGCAATCGAGTGTGGTAGATTGCAATGCGAATATTTTGGCAGGATTGGTATATGAAAAAACGCCTGAAACCACAGCTTCTGATAATTTAAAAACCTTAGAATTGGTATTTGGAAGCTACGAATCGGCATTGCACAAAAAAGTATTAAATTTAAATTAAATAAAAATATCCATGAGCAATTGTTGTTCAACCCTAGGATATTAAAACCGAAACATAGCTTCCTTCAAGGGTTTGGGGCAATTTAAAACCAACTTTATAATGAGTATTATTTCACTAGTAGGTGCCGGAGGCAAAATGGGCAGAAGAATAACCCATAACCTAAAAAACACAGATTTTGACGTTAAATATTTGGAGGTTAATCCTGATTCTGTCAAATATTTAGAAAGCGTAGGCGTAAAAACTTCCTCGCAGGAAGAAGCAATTGGCATCTCAGATGTGGTGATATTGGCTGTGCCTGATGTAGCTATTGGCAAAATATCTGAAATGATAATTCCCAAAATGAAAGCAAGTGCTTTGGTATTGACTCTCGATCCTGCCGCCCCATTAGATGGTAAAATAATGCACAGAGACGATTTGAGCTATGTAATTGCCCATCCTTGCCATCCTTCGGTATTCAATTGGGAGGCAACGGAAGAGAAATTTAGAGATTTCTATGGTGGATTATCTGCCAAGCAATCAATAGTAGTGGCTTTGATGAGCGGCAGTGAGGCACATTATGCCTTAGGTGAATTGGTGTCGCAGAAAATGTACGCTCCAATCGACAAAACGTATCGCATTACTTTAGAGCAAATGGCCATTCTTGAGCCTGCCATGGTTGAAACTTTGGCTCAGACTTGCATGGAAGTGGTGAAAGAAGGCTTCGATAAAATTGTAGAGTTGGGTGTGCCACAAGATGCTGCTAGAGATTTTGTGTTAGGGCATTTAAGAATACAAATTGCTGTACTTTTCAAAGAGGTAAATGGCACATTTTCAGATGCTGCTTATAAAATCAGCAAGCGGGCCAAACCAATTTTATTTAAAGAAGATTGGCAGAAAATATTTGAAATGAGTGACATAAGAGAGCAAGTGAGGGATATTACAGAGAAATAAAATTTATTGAAATTTTTAAATCCCTCTTTCAAAAGTTTAAAACTCCACCCTATCTCTTCAGCTTGGGGAGGGAATTTGCAGTATTGAGATTTTTAGAGATGCCATAACTAGAATTTTATACTTTCCAAGTTTTTAAAACTTGGAAAGTATACTAAAATTACTACGATGAGAAAACCCATAAATCCGCATGGTAAATGGTTGGTAATAGGAGATATAACGGCTTGGTACGAATGTGGTACACTTCGCTATATTAAACTTGGCGATGAGGAGCTAATCAGGATGGTGTATTTCGCTGCAAGAGATACAACTTGGGCTACAGCCAAATTTCATTTAGATACTGAAGAATTAAAAGTTACAAATAGCAATACAACTATTTACATACCAGGCAATTATAAATTAGGTGATATTGATTTCAGAATCGATATTGAGATTTTTATTAGTGATAAAAATGAAATAAAATTCAGTTACAAAGGTGAATGTATTTCGGATTTCATGAAAAACAGGCTAGGCCTGTGTGTGCTGCATCCGATAAAATCTTCAAGTAATGCCAATTGCGTGACTAACAATTTGGAAAATAAAAAATTCCCCAAGTTTATAGAGCCGCATCAGCCTTTTGTAAAAATTTCAGAAATGGAATGGAAAACGCCTAAAGGCAATCTCTGCAAATTGAAATTTGAAGGCGATATTTTTGAAACTGAAGACCAACGAAATTGGATGGATGCATCCTTCAAAACGTATTCTACGCCTCTTATTTTACCGTTTCCAGTGCAAATGAGAAAAGGTGAAAAATCTGCTCAGGCTATAGATTTTAAATTCAAAAGCTTGAATGTCAATAAATTATCACCGAATGAAATGGTGAATATTGCACTAGGGGAGCGATTGGCATTTCCTCAGATTGGTAGTTGTTATGGGCTATCTGTTCAAAATTTTAATGCTGCGACAAATCAAAGACTTAAAAACTTAAAACTTAATCACCTCCATGTCCAAATAAATTTTCAATTTGAAAACTGGAAACTATATTTTGAAAAGGCAATTGAATTCGGCATTCCACTCGAACTGATTCTGTTTTTAGATGAAAATTCAGAACAGCCTTTGAGCGAATTGATTTTTAATATTCATCAAAAAAAAGTTCAAATTGATAGCATCACCATTTTTTCTACCTCGAAAATTGTAAGTCAACTAGCTGACTGGCAGAAATTTAGCCCAATACTTCGAAATCAATTTCCGAGTTGTAAACTAGGGGCAGGCACAAATCAATATTTTGCTGAGCTTAATAGAAACAGAATTGATTTTGAAGGGATTGATTTTTTGAAATTTCCAGTAAACCCGCAGGTTCATGCAATTGATGATTTGACCATTATTGAATCGCTGGAAGTACAAGGAGACATGGTAAAATCTACCCAATCGTTTATAAGACCTCCAACTGAAATTCATATTTCGCCCATCTATTTAAAATCAGGTACAAATATTAAAAACTTTAATGTTTATCCTGAAAACCCAGAAAATGTCATTGAAAGCCGCCAATTTAAGGTGTTGAATGCGGGCTGGTTTTTATCAAGCATTGCCAATTTTGGATTGGCAGGAGCAACAAAACTTAGTTTTTATGAAGTGTTTGGAACCCTTGGTATTATTACTCAATCTGATTCATTCAATGTTCTTCACCAAGTTTGGAAGAATATGATGGCTGATTCACCAAAGGAATTGATAAAATTAATATCTTCAGACACACTACAGATTAATGGTTTGGCTTATCTGAATAATATAAAGGAAACTAAAATCTGGATTTGGAATGCTTCAAATTTCGAAGTGGATGTACATTTTGCGGCTTTAAAATTAGAAATTAGAATTATTCAAAAATATAAAAACGAAGCTGTATATGAGCTAAACCGGTTTTGTGCTACCACTGAAACGCTCGAACCAAATAGTATTTACGAACTTAAAACAACAATCAAATGATACAGATAGAAAGTTACCCAATAGCAGTATGTTTTTGCATTCTAGCCATGATTTGCTGGGGCTCGTGGCAAAACACACAAAATGTAATCAAGGAAAAATGGCGATTTGAGCTATTTTACTGGGATTTTGTAATTGGAATATTAGCAATGGCACTTATTGGGGCTTTCACCTTGGGCAGCTTTGGAAGTTTTGGCCGCAGTTTTTTAGCCGATTTGAATCAGGCATCTATTTCTGCCATTACTTCTGCTGCAATTGGAGGCGTGATTTGGAATATAGGCACGCTTTTCCTCACTAACGGTATTGCATTAACAGGAATGTCGGTTGCCTTTCCCATTGGTGGTGGTATTGGGTGGATTTTAGGCATTTTAGTTAACTACTTACAGAACCCGCGGGGAAATGCAACCTATATAATAATAGGCTGCATAAGTATAGTTTTAGCTATCATTTTATGCGTATTGGCTTATAGAAAAATGCAAGATGAAACTCAAAAAACTTCATCTAAAGGAATATTTTTATCAGTAGTTGCGGGATTTATGATTGCCCTATTTTACCGATTTGTGGCAAATGCACTTGATACAGATTATTCAGCTGCAACAGCAGGTAAAATTTCTCCTTACTCTGCCATTGTGTTTTTTAGCTTAGGAGCCATCATTTGTACCTTAATTTTAAACCCGATCTTGATGCGTAGGCCATTTGTAGGCGAATCTGTATCAATCACACTTTACTTTAAAGGGAATACCGAGACGCATTTATTGGGTATTGTAGGTGGAGCAATTTGGTGTTTGGGTATGCTGTTCAGCTTTATGGCAGTTGATTCGGCTGGGCCAGCCATTTCGTATGGCTTGAGCAATTCAGCACCGATAGTGGCTGCTCTTTGGGGTATTTTTGTGTGGAAAGAGTTTGCCAAAGCTCCGAAATCTTCCACAACTCTACTATGGGGAATGTTTATTTGCTACTTTATAGGATTGGCTTTTATTATTATGAGCAAAGAGTAGTATATTTTATAGAATTATTCGTAAGGCAAAATAATAGAAATCGGCATTAATTGGCAAGTTTATGAATTCTACAATTGGTTTTTTTTTCATGAAATGGCAACTTAAAATCGCACTTTTATGTATTGTTTTTTTGGATGTAAATTATTCATCCTCACAAACTAATAATTTAAAATTTCAGCATTACACCGTTGAAGACGGCTTACCACATGCCATTGTTGGGTGTATTTATCAGGACAGATTAGGAATTATTTGGATAGGCACAGCCAATGGCCTTGTCAAATTTGACGGATACAAATTCACTATATTTCAATCGGCAATCAATGATACTAATTCGCTGAGCAATAACTTGGTGCATAAAATAGTAGGCGATAATTTAGGCAATCTTTGGCTGGCCACTTACAAAGGACTCAACAAATTTGATCCTGCGACAGGTATTTTCAAACATTATTCTCATCATTCTAAAAATGATAAATCAGTATTAGACGGTGAAATAGCCTTCTTAACCATAGATGATAATCAAAGACTCTGGATTTACAGCAATTCTCCCAAAAGATTGCAAATCCTTGATATTCAAAATGATAGAATTTTAACTTTAAGCGATTTGTTGCTTCAAAAAGGAAACTTGGACGAATCCGCAATTAATCTGCTGTCAAAAGACCGGAATGGAGATATCTGGCTGGGCACTAAGGTTTATAAAAACAAAAAATTTCAACTCAACTATTATAAGTATTCAGTAAAAGAAAAAACGATTGTCGAATTCCGAAACGCTAACAAATCAAGTGTTTTACTACAGAATATAACACAATCAATTGGGGGGAAATTAGATTCAAATTTGGTGTGGTTTGCCACTGATGATGGATTGATAAAGCTGAATCTGACTACCAAATCGACAACTGTTTATGCAAATTCAATTTCCAATTCTAAAAATCTGGTTGGCTTTACAGACGTTTTTGCCGAGAACCCTGCTAAAATTTGGGTTGGCACGAGTAATAATGGTGTTTTGATTTTCAACTCATTGACTGAGAAATTTGAAACTCAATATGTTCACAACAACATTGATAACCAAAGCCTAACCAATAATAGCATTCAAAGTCTTTTTAAAGACAAAACGAATAATTTGTGGATTGCTACTTTGGGAGGAGGCTTAAATAAAGTGAGCATTGAAAAAAAGCAATTTGTTTCTTTTCATTTAAAAGGAGAAATAGGCAAATCCTCAGCCAATAAAGAAATATGGTCTGTTTTTGAAGATAATAATGGAAAAGTTTGGGTTGGCAGCAGTGACAATACGGTAAATATTCTCAATAGGAAAACAAGTGAAATTGAGAGAACAATAAATTTTCCTGGTCAGAAAAGTAATACAGGGCGAGGAATAATAGGGTCGATTTCTGAAGATAACAATGGAAATATATGGGCCATCTCGTGGGATGGATATTTGAATAAAATAAAAAAGAAAAATGGCAAAGTCAAGATATTCAAAGGAGCGAATAATGACCTTAAAGGGTGGAGTTTTCGGTCTATTTTACAGTATAAAGAAAACTATCTCATTTTAAGCTCTCTTGATATAGGGCTGGAAAAATTTGATTTGGAAAAAGAAGAGTCGGAAAGAGTAATAGATAAGGAAGGGATTTTTAGAAACAATCAGGTATATTCTAGTTTCAAATCCAAATCAAATAAAATATGGCTGGGCACTTCTAAAGGGCTTGTTTTATATAATCCAGAAACAAACGATTTAAAATTCATTGCGAAAACCGAACAAAGCAGCATTAATTGTACTGCTTTAATGGCAATTTTCGAGGAAAATGACACTTCACTTTGGATAGGTTCTGAAGGCTGCGGGCTATATAATTTCAATCCAAAAAATGAAAAACTAGTAAACTTCGCTATTAAGCAAGGCTTGCCGAGCAATGATGTTTATGCAATTTTCCAAGATAATCATAAAAACTTGTGGCTTAGTACGGGAAACGGAATATCAAAATTCGATATAAATTCACGCACTTTTCGCAACTACAATGCCACTGATGGCATTCAGGGTAGCGAATTTAAATGGGGATCACATTTTCAAAACAAAAATGGAGAAATATTTTTTGGGGGGTCAAAGGGTTTAACGATTTTCCAACCTGACAGCATCAGAGACAACCCCCATACTTCTAAAACACTACTAACAGAATTTAGAATATCGAACAAAATTGTGTCTCCGGGCGATACTCTCAATGGACGCATTATTTTAGATAGGAATATTGAATATGTAAAAGTAATAAGCCTCAGCTACAAAGAATCTGACATCTATTTTGAATTTGCAGGGCTACATTTTACAGCTCCTGAAAAGATGCAGTACGCCTACAAAATGGATGGCTATGACGAGGAATGGAAATATACAGATGCATCGAAACGGTTTGTACAGTACACTAATCTTGATGCTGGCGATTATATTTTCAGGGTAAAATCGACCAATAATGATGGCATTTGGTGCAAAACACAAGATGAAGTCGAGCTTAAAATCTCCATTACTCCCCCTTTTTGGAAAACCTGGTGGTTTAGAAGTGTGCTAATTTTGATAACAATTGTCAGTTTCATTGCCTACAATCAATACAGAATAAGGCTTATACAAAGGCGGAATAAGATTCTTCAAATGATGGTAAAGCAACGTACCATAGAAATTGAAAAGCAAAAAGAGGAACTGAGGGCACAAACCGACAATTTGATGGAAACCAATGTGCTGATGGAAGAAAAGCAACAGGAACTTCAAATTCAAAAGGATGAAATATCGACCAAGAACATTGTGTTGGAAAGGCAAAAGTGGGAAATAATGGTGCAGAGAGACAAAGTGTACGATATGGCTGCCAAAGTGGAAGCCGTAAACGCTTTGAAGATGAATTTCTTTTCCAATATTTCGCACGAATTTCGCACGCCTTTGACGCTGATTATTGATCCATTGGAAAAAATGATTGGTGATCAAACATTAGAAAAGAAGAAAAGAGAAGATTTAGAATCTATTAATAAAAGTGCTTTTCGATTATTAAATCTGGTAGAGCAATTGACTGACATCCAGAAAATAGAATCTGAAAACATGAGGTTGCGGGCTTCATTTGGCGATATTATCCCGTTTATCAATGATATCTATTTGGCTTTCAAACCATTTGCACAAAATCATTCTATCCAATTCGATTTTATCCAAAATATTGAAAGGGCTGAAATTTATTTTGACGCAGATAAAATTGAAAAAATTGTTTATAATTTATTATCCAATGCCTTCAAATTCACTCCTGAAAATGGTACAATTACAATCTATATTTCAGAATTTAATGAATCAGGAATTTCCAAGTACGCTATTGATAGCTCAAATAAATGGCTTCAGATAGAAGTAGAAGATTCTGGTACAGGTATTCCACAAGACAAAATCCCTTATATTTTCGATAGGTATTATCATATTGACAGCCCGGTAGAGCACATCCAAAAAGGAACAGGCATTGGACTTTCACTTACCAAAGATTTGGTAGAACTGCACAAAAGCAAAATATTTGTAGAAAGTGAGGAAGGCAAAGGCACTAAATTTTCTATAATTATTCCTTTTGGCAAAAAACATTTGGGCATTGACGAAGTAGTTGAACCAATCAATAGACTTAGTCCAAGTAGAATTTCATTCATATCATCCATTAATATTGAGCACCTTTCCCAAATCAATACCATCGAGGAATTAGATGCAAAACTTGTGAAAGATGGCAGGCCTATTGTGTTGATAGTAGATGACAACAACGAAATTAGGAACTATCTGAGATTCAATCTTGAGGAGTTTTTCCAAATAGTGACTGCTACAAATGGTAGCCAAGGATATGAAAAAGCATTGGCAGAGCTACCTGATTTAATTGTATCGGATGTGATGATGCCTGAAATGGACGGATTTGAATTTTGTGAGAAAATTAAAGACAACGCTCAAACTTCATTTATTCCTTTTTTCTTATTGACAGCTAAAAATGATGAAGATAGCAAGCTTACAGGTATTGAAGTAGGGGCAGATGATTTCATCACCAAACCATTTAGTTCAAAAACATTAATTGCTAAAATCAGGTCCCTTTTTGAAAATCGTAAAAAACTAAAAGAACGTGTTTCAAAAGAATTGCTGCATATCTCAGTTGATAATGATGCTTTGCCAGCTAATGATGAGTTTTTGCAAAAAGCAGAATTCATTTTAGCAGAAAACTTAGATAATTCAGAATTTGACGCAGAAATGTTTGCCCATGCTATTGGAATGAGCTATTCATCTTTATACCGCAAAATCAAGGAGCTTACAAATCTTTCAATCAACGTGTATATTCGTACAATTCGGTTGGGAAAGGCGGCTCTAATGTTAAAACAGGGAAACAAAAATATAGCGGAGATTGCTTATTCCGTTGGATTCAAAACTTCCAATTACTTCACCCAGATTTTTAAAGAGCATTTCGGAGTTTCGCCTTCGGAATATGCATTGAAGTAGAAAAGCCAAAATTGTTGATATCTGATGCTATTTACTATGTGAAGGTTCTTAAATGAAGTTTAGTATAGTTTAAGTATATTTGTTTTAAGTTGAAACAATTGCATATAATGAAAGCAAAATACATCAATCCTTTTACTGACTTTGGATTTAAGAAAATATTTGGAGAAGAAGCCAGCAAGCCATTGCTCATCGATTTCTTAAATGCCCTTTTGCTTGAATCAAAGCAAATAGTTGATTTATCTTTTAAAAACACAGAACAACTTGGGCAAACTGATTTGGACAGAAAAGCCATTTATGATATTTATTGCGAAGCTGAAAACGGAGAAAAATTTATCGTTGAACTTCAAAAGGCTAAACAAAACTATTTTATTGAACGCACCATTTATTATTCTACTTTTCCAATAAGAGAACAAGCCGATAAAGGTGAATGGAATTACAATCTGCAAGCTGTGTATTGCATCGGAATTTTAGATTTCACTTTTGATGACTACGACACAGAAAATGAAAAATCAGATGTAGTCCATACAATAAAACTTAAAAATGAATATGGGAAGGTTTTTTATGATAAACTAACCTACATATACCTTGAGATGCCAAATTTCAAGAAACAAGAAAGCGAATTAGAAACCCGTTTAGACAAATGGTTGTATTTTATCAAGCATTTGGAAGACTTTCAAAGCATTCCATCAATATTCAAAGATAAAGTATTCAGCCAAGCTTTCGAAAAAGCAGAGCTAGCCAAATTTGGACAAGCTGAAATGGATAGTTATGAATATAGTTTAAAGATATTCAGAGACAATAAAAATACCTACGACTATGCCATAGAAACTGCGCAAAGAGAAGGAACTATGAAAGGAATGGAAGAAGGGATGAAGGAAGGGATGAAGGAAGGGATGAAGGAAGGGATGGAAGTTGGGATGGAAGTTGGGATGAAGGAAGGGATGGAAGTTGGGATGAAGGAAGGGATGGAAGTTGGAATGAAAGAAGGGATGGAAGTTGGAATGAAAGAAGGGATAAAAGAAGGGATAAAAGAAGGGATAAAAGAAGGGATAAAAGAAGGGATAAAAGAAG
>CAZMFZ010000054.1:18519-22364 GCA_964565665.1 uncultured Bifidobacteriaceae bacterium
GGATGGAAGAAGGGATAAAAGAAGGGATGGAAGTTGGAATGAAAGCAGGAAAAATTGAAGGAAAAAATGAAGGAAAAAATGAAGGAAAAATTGAGGTGGCAAAAGTTTTGAAATCAAAAGGGTTGTCAATTTTAGAAATATCAGAAATAACTGGATTAAGTTCTGACCAAATACAGGAATTATAACTGCATATATGAATTCTTAAATCTGGCTCATTTACTGTGATTATAACACCTATTTAATCAACTACCTCAAATATATTGCGTTGCCTAATGTCGGCAGATGAACCTCCAATCATAATTTCAAATTCACCAGATTCTACTACACGCTTCATATCAACATCAAAAAACTGGAGATGAGAGGGTTTGATGATAAACGATAGTTTTGTTTTTTGGGCTGGCAGCAAACTTACCCTTGCAAATCCTTTGAGTTCCATTACAGGGCGTGTAACTGAACTAACTTTGTCGCGAATGTATAACTGTACCACTTCATCGCCTTTTACTTTTCCAGTATTAGTGACCTCAATAAATACTTTGGTGCTTTCGCCTTGTTTTATTTTAGATTTTTCTAAACTAATTTTCCCATATTCAAAAGTAGTATAGCTTAATCCATGTCCAAAAGGAAATAATGGGCTGTCATCATCAAATACGTAGCTTCTGTGCCTTGACGGTTTTTTATTGTAAAAACAAGGCAATTGTCCCACATTTCTCGGAAAAGTAATGGGCAATTTACCGCTCGGATTCACTTCACCGAATATTACGTTGGCCACAGCATGTCCGGTTTCTTGCCCCAGAAAAAAGCCTTCTAAAATAGCATCTGCATTTTTAGCTAAATAATTTATAGATAACGGTCGTCCATTTATAAGAAGAACTATTACGGGTTTGTCTGTTTCGATAAGTGCTTGTGCTAAGTCATTTTGTTTACCTATAAGATCTAAGCTCGACCTATCGCCTCTATGAGATTCTGACCATGCTTCACGACAAGTACTTTCATTCTCACCCAATACCAATAAAACTACATCTGCTTTTCGAGCTGTTTTTACAGCCTCATTTATCAAATTTCGATCGCTGTTTGCGTCAGGGAGTTTATTGCTATCACAAGTCCAGAAACAACCAATATCTTGTGTTATGCTGCATCCTTTAGCATACTGTACATTAAATTTTCCTTCTCCTTTTCGTTTTAATCCTTCTAAAACTGATACTCCGCTGCGAGGCTCAAATGAATAACCGCCCAAATGAATATCTGCTGCATTCGGACCTATTACAGCCATATTTTTTATCTTAGAAATATCTAATGGAAGAATACTGCTTTCATTTTTAAGCATAATAATAGCTTTTTCACCCGCTTCTAATGCTAAAGCCTTTTTTGATGCACTATTAATTTCAGTTTGGATTTTAAGAGGATCTGCATACGGATTTTCAAATAAACCAAGTCGGATTTTTACCCTTAAAATGCGGGCAACAGCAGTATCTAATGAAGCCATCGACATTTTATTTTCTTTTACTAAACTAATCAAAGAGGGTACACAACCCTTATATTTCACCAATTCCAAATCTACACCTGCTTCTATAGAAATTCGAGCAGCATTTGCAGAGTCTTTCGCTATGTGGTGAATAGATACCAACTCTTCCATGCCACCCAAATCGCCAACCACGTATCCGGTAAACCCCCATTCTTTTCTCAATATATCAGTTAGCAATTTCTTGTTTGCATGAGATGGAATTCCGTCCCATTCATTATATGAAGCCATAATAGAAAGCACTTTGGCTTCTTTAACAGCACATTCAAAAGGATATAAATAATTTTCTCGCATAGTATGCTCCCCGTAAGGAGCTGGTGCTATATTCGTGCCATTTTCCGGACCACCATGCCCGCTAAAATGCTTCATTGTAGCACAAAACCTTAGCGCTTCCTAATGCCTGATTTCTACCTTGAAACCCATTAACAGCAGCTACTCCCATTCGTGCTACTAAATATGGATCTTCGCCATAGGTTTCTTCAACTCTGCCCCAACGTGGCTCCCTTCCCAAATCGACTACCGGTGAAAAAACTTGATTACAACCCTTTATCCTCATTTCCTGTGCGGCTACCGAAAACAAATTTTCTATCAAAGTGGTATCCCATGTACTTGCAAGGGCAATTGCTTGTGGAAAGCTGGTTGCACCTTTGCTCATAAATCCATGCAATCCTTCACAGGCTATTAAAGGGGGGATTCCCAATGGAGTTTTCTCTAAAAATATTTTAAAATTATATTCGTCCGCTTTACTTGTTCATCGGAAGTGAGTGTTGTCTCATTATGGAATAGACCAATCATTCCCACACCATAAGGATATTTTTTATTGAACATTGTTGTGTTAAAATTGCCTAAACTGTCAAAGAACATTTCGCTACCACCAACAGCACTCGCTGTTTGTGCCACTTTTTCCTCTAGCGTCATTTGAGAAAGCAAGTTTTGCACCCGATCTTCTATAGCTAGTTTGGAGTTTTTATATGAATAAGCATTGGGTTCTTTCTCCACTTTAGAACAAGCGACAGAAAGTATAAATAGGATTGAAATAGAATGTTTACCTATGAATTTGATTACCATTTAGATACTGTTTAAAATCTGAATGCAAAATGCGAGGTTTTATTTAACAATCTATGAAAAAATATATGCTAAGAAATGGTTGTAAAAACTCTGATTAGTTTTTAATTGAATAACGTGTTGACAAACAATGTTATAACCCAATTCAAGCGTTTTTAAGGCACCACAATACAATAATTATTGAACAACTAACACAGCTAATTGAACAAATGTAGAATGTCCCATTCATCTGCTTCCACTAGTTTTGCATTCGAATAATTCAACTTAATAAAAAAAAAGTACTACAAATTATGAAAACAAACAATTACAATCCAAACAGATCCATCCACTTCAAAAGAAGTGCATTTGGATTTACATTTATTATCGCTGCCTTAATATTTACCTCTTCTGCTGTTTTTAGTCAGCAAGCGAGGTTTGGTCTGAATTTAAGTGCACTCAGCACCAACTCAACGGAGTTTGTTTACAAAGACTTGGGCAAACTAATGGTTGGCCAAAGAGTTGGCAGTGGATTTACTCAAAGTCAATTTGATGCCAATGGTTTTCCTAAGAATTTAAGTGCTAGCCAAAGCGTTTCGCTATCTTTTGGTTCGGGAACCAATCAAATTTGGCCTGCTGGTGATTATCATATATTCTTTGATGGGCAAGGGACGATTGCTGAAAATACAGGCTCTGCCACTTTGAAACAAGACTTGGGAGGTGGCCATCAAATATGGACAGTTATTCGTGGTGGATCCGATTACATACAATTTGCCATTACTGCTACCAATTCATCTAATTATTTGAAAAATTTGAGAATAATAATGCCAGGATTTGAAAACAATTATGTTACAGATCCTATACATCCTTCATTTAGAACGAACTGGGGTATGGTCTCCGCTTTCAGATTTATGGATTGGATGGGTGGAAGTCCCTCTGGAGTAGTTGATTACATCAACGTAATGCCAGCAGGATATATTTCACAGGTTGGGTATAGCGGAACTTGGGGAAACACTACATTTTCTAGCGATCCAATAGGAAACTCTCCTGAATTGGCTGCTGATCTTTGCAACAGAATGAATAAAGATATGTGGGTTTCTATTCCTCATAGGGCATCAGATGCCACTATTTCCCAACTTGCTACTTCGATTAAGAGCAAGCTAAATCCGGGTTTAAAAGTCTATCTAGAATACTCCAATGAAGTATGGAATTGGGCTTTTCCCCAAGCTGGCTATAGCAGAGATCAAGGTGTGGCTTTAGGCCTAACTACAGGAGGTGCTTTGGA
>CAZMFZ010000055.1:0-22321 GCA_964565665.1 uncultured Bifidobacteriaceae bacterium
GTTGCAAAGGCGTAAAAAAAGAATCTATATCGCAAAATGAGATAAAGAAAGCAAATGATTTCTTTGAGCGGGTATTTAACGAATCGGTAGATAGAAGCCCCATTTATCAATCGTATTTGGGTATCAAAAAAGATTATGATAAGCTTGATGATATTTCTTCAGAAACAGAAGCTAAAGAATTTGAAATAACAAAGAATGAATTGGCAAAGCTGAAATCCGAAATAGACTTTTCTAAACTTGATGAGGCTACTAAATTGAGTTACCAACTTTTCGAATACAGTTCTAACATAGAAATAGAAGGATACCAATGGCGTTTGCACAATTATCCAGTAAATCAGATGTTTGGATGGCATGCTGACTTACCTGCTTTCCTTATCAACATTCACTTAATTACAGATAGCAGCGATGCCAAGGCGTATATTTCCAGATTAAAAGCAACAGGAAAGTTGGTAGAGCAATTAATTTCAAGCTTAAAGGAAAGAGAAGAGAAAGGAATAATTGCTCCCAAGTTTGTGTTTCCAATGGTGATTGATGATTGTAAAAACCTACTTGCAGGAAAGCCATTTGACGCTACAGTCAAGGAAAAGTCAACATTATTAGACGACTTTACCACTAAATTAAATGCACTGAGTATATCAGGTGCCTCCAAACAAATGCTGGTTTCACAAGCTGAAAATGAATTGATAAATACCCTAAAACCAGCATACTTGCAGCTAATAGCCGCACTTACTACACTTGAAAAAAAAGCCGACACTAAGGATGGGGTTTGGAAATTGCCTGATGGAGATAAGTTTTATACTTATACTTTGAAGTCGCAAACCACTACGCGCATGAGCCCTGATGAGATTTTTAACCTTGGTACCTCAGAAGTAAGCCGAATTCAAGGCGAGATGCTTCAAATAATGAAACAGGTTAACTATAAGAATGACAGTTTACAGTCGTTTTTTAAGTTTATGAAGACTGATAAACAGTTTTATAAACCCAACACGCCCGAGGGAAGAAAACAATATTTAGATGAGGCCACAGCTTTGATTGACACCATGAAATCAAAGCTCGATCAACTATTTATTACCAAGCCAAAAGCAGAAATGTATGTAAAAGCAGTAGAGCCATTCAGAGAAAAATCTGCAGGTACGGCATTTTATCAAGATCCAGCACCGGATGGCTCTCGTCCCGGTACGTATTATGTAAATTTGTACGATATGAGTGCCATGCCTACCTACGAGATGGATGCACTGGCTTATCACGAAGGCATTCCAGGGCATCACATGCAGCTAGCCATTGCTCAGGAATTGGAAAATGTACCTAAGTTTAGGAAGTACAATTCCGCCTACACCGCTTATGTAGAAGGTTGGGCGTTATATACCGAGCTGATACCCAAAGAGATAGGCTTTTATAAAAACCCCTATTCAGATTTTGGCCGTCTTTCAATGGAGCTTTGGCGTGCTTGCCGCTTGGTGGTTGATGCCGGTATACATTACAAAAAATGGACAAGGGAAGAAGCCATAAAATATTTGCAAGACAACACCCCTGCCACGGATAGAGAATGTACTAAGTCAATAGAAAGATATATCGTAATGCCTGGTCAAGCCACTGCCTATAAAATTGGAATGCTAAAAATACTTTCACTCCGAACATTAGCAAAGATAGAGCTAGGTACTAAGTTTGACATTAGGGAATTTCACGAAGTGGTATTACAGAATGGGGCTCTACCACTGGATGTGTTGGAGAAGCTGGTAAAGGAGTATATAGCTGCAAAACAGTAAACGTGTATATAAATAAGAAAGCCCTTGAAATAGTATTTAAGGGCTTTTTTGCTGATGTACATTGGCTACAACTTCGTAATTCTGAAATTAAATCTATGCTAAGCTACTAGGCTTTTGCTACATTAATTGCGTTTACTCCTTTTTTGCCTTCCTCAAGTTCAAACGTAACGTGATCGTTTTGTTTGACTTTGTCTTTTAATCCAGTGGCGTGCACGAAATACTCTTTCGAATCTGCATCGTCCTTAATAAAGCCATATCCTTTGGCCTCATTGTAAAATTTGACTAATCCTGTAAGCATTGAACTATATGATTGAATTTAAAATGTTTAACTAATGTAATAATATTTTTCAATCACGGCAACGAAACTTGGAAATTATTTTTTGATTAGGGTATACTTGATCATTTTTGAAAGTGAATACCGCATTACCGTAGGTTTGCATCTCAAGACATATTATTATAATTTAGCAAAAATTATCCCCCAATGTTTTTCAATTTTTTAGTTAAAAAAAGCAATTTCTTTTTCAAGCTCTTCGGCTTGCAATTAAGCTATATTAACACTTCAGAATCTAACAAGTACAAGTGGTTGACTGCATATAACATTGATGCTGTAATTGATATTGGAGCCAATCAGGGTCAGTTTGCACTAAAAATTTTTAAAGCTATTGAGCCTAAATTTATTTATAGTTTTGAACCAATCGCATCCACATTTCAACTTCTCAAAGAAAAAACTGAAAAGTATACTAATATAAAAGTTTTTAATATTGGTATAGGTGAGGAAAATAAATTTGTAGATATTAATATCAATTCTCATTCTCCGAGTTCTTCGCTATTACCTTTGGCAGATTTTCACAAAAACAGCTATCCTGAGTTTATAGAAAATGCAATTGAAAAAATAGAAATTAAAACTCTAGATAGTTTGATTTCCGATCGTGAGATACAATTAACACTAAATACACTTTTAAAGATAGATGTGCAAGGCTTTGAAAAATTTGTATTACTGGGAGCAATAGAGACGCTACATAAAGTAAAAATGGTATATGTAGAAGTTAGTTTTGTGGAAATGTACGCCAAACAACCATTATTTACAGAAATATATGATTACTTAATCGAGCAAGGATTTCAAATGATTGGTGCTGATAATTTGGCTTTGGATAGTAACAACTCAAAACCTTTATTTTTTGACGCCTATTTTATCAGAAATAATTGAATATGGCAATACCTATAAATAACAGTATATTCCTATATAATTGTGCCTGCTGTAATGCTGAAAATATAACTTTATATGCTAAAAATTTAGTTTACAAAGCTCCAATTTTTTATTCCACCTCAGAAATTACACTTGAAAATAATACAGAACTTTGGAAATGTAATACCTGCAATTCTGTTTTTTCACAATATAGAATTCCTGAAACAGAAGCACAGAAATTATATTCTACTGGTAATAGCAGCAGCAGGTGGAATACAGAATTAAGTTTTGAACAAGAAAAAACAAAGCAATTAGTTGATACTATAATTCTTTATATAACTAACAAAAGCAAAATTTTAGATATTGGTTGCAGTACAGGCAAATTGCTTGATTTTGCAAAAAGCGTAGGAGTTGAAAATTGCTACGGAACGGAATATTCCCAGGAGTCGCAAGAAATATGCTCACAAAAGTATCATAAAATTATAGATGACATCCCCTTATACAGCAATTATTTTGATGTAATTACAGCTTTCGATTTAATTGAACATATTTATGACATTCCCAAATTTTTCCTTTCCTCATTTGAAGCTTTGCAAACTGGTGGGTATTTAATACTTCTAACTGGTAATTCAGAGGCTCAAACTGCGAGGTTACTGAAGGGAAACTGGTGGTATTATAATTATCCCGAACATATTGTATTCCCATCAAAACAGTTTTATTCAACTTTAAAAGAATTTGAGCTGATTGCTTATTGTAAGGTACACAACGGAAAATCTTATGCAGGAAGCTTATTGAAGCAATTTTACAAGTTTATCTACTATATCAAGCTTAACAAAAAGTATATAGGTTTACCTTCGTTTATAAAAGACCATCATTTGGTCGTATTAAGAAAAATTGAAAAATAAGCAGTATATATTATTCACCGAAAATCCGCCACTTAGAAACAAAGGCTTTGGATTTTCAGTATTGTTGTACGAAATAATTGCAGCCAACACTTTGCTATTTAATACAATAATTGCTTTTAATGATAATGATGAAATTTCAGATAATGAACTAATTGAAACGGGCGTAAAAACCAAAATTATTGATATTAAATACATTCAAAATGCCTTCAATAGCTATAAATGGAGGTATATATTTACATTTTTTAAGTTCTTAACTGCATTGCCCTCATTATTAAAGATCTTCAAGCAAAATAATCATTTTCCTATATTATTTTGCGTGGGAACTTCATCCAAAATTTTGATAGAAGCGTGGATTATTGGCAAGCTTACCACAAACCCATTACATTTTTATATAGTAGATGATATTATAGCTATTAACAAACACGCAAACAATAAGCTTGATAGTTTTATTGCTCAATTTTTCCTAAAAAGATTGCTTCAAAAAAGTAAGCAACTCTTATGTATTTCTCAGGGATTGAGAGAGAAGCTTCAAAAATATATAAAAAACAATGCAGAAGTAATATTGCCGGTATTCAGATTAATAGATAAAACAAAAATTAATCCTAGTAAATTAAATAGGGATGCTATGAAAATAGTATTCACAGGAGGCTTGAGCTTTTTGTATAATGACACAATTAAACTTTTTGATACATTTTTAGCCGGATATAACTTTGAAAATGACACTAAACACCAATTAATTATTCAAACCTATTCGCAAAAAAAGAAATTTGATGATTTGAAATTATCGGAAAATTCCATTTACAGAACATCAGTAGATAGAGAACAGGCTGTGAAAATATTATACGAAGCAGACATTTTTCTAATACCTTATTCATTTTCTTCACAACATCAGGAGATTGTTTCTACTTCGTTTCCCCAAAAATTTGCTCAAATTATTCAATTTCAGAAACCAATATTAGTTTTTGCTCCTTCATATTCATCATTAGGCAGCTTTTGTATGGAGAATAGCATGAGATTTTTAGTGAATACTACTGAAAATTCAGATTTGAGTAGTGTATTCAATCAAATTTTAAATGAATCAAATCAAATGAATTACAATGAAATTTACGAGAGTAACTTCTCTCCAAAAGTGGCTTCCAGTATTTTGTTATCCAGCTTATGAAAAGTGTAAAATTTATCCCTAATACGCCATTTGCTTTTTCATATGGAGGCTTTGAAATACAAACCCAATCTACTTTAAATGCAGTTGTAAAAGCTGGTGTAAATGCCTCATTGATAGATTTTTATAGTAAAGACAAAAGCTTTGATATTGTACACCTTTGGGGTGCATCTCACACTTCAGCCAAGCTCGCCACTTTAGCAAAAAAGGCTGGTAAAAAAGTGATTATTACCGCCCTACTCTCCTATTTTGAAAATTTTAAAGAAATAGCGGAATATAAATTGGGTGATTTGATTCGCAAAAATGAATATTTAAAATCATTGGCAAAAAATACTGACGCTTTTATAGTAGTAAATGAGGCACAGCGAAAGGCAGCAATCAAATACTATTATATAAATGCAGGTAAAATAGCAATTATTCCAAATGTTGTTGACGATGTTTTTTTTGAAATAAATGATTACAAAAAAAATAATTATGTGTTGTGCTCTGGCAATATCTGTAGAAGAAAAAACCAGTTAAATCTTGTAAAAGCTTGCATAAAAGCAAACACTGAATTGATTTTACTTGGAAACGTGCTGGATGGAGAACAGCAATATGCTGCAGAAATTGAAAAATTAATAGCTAAAAACAATAAAATTCAATGGATAAAAGGGGTAGAACATGGTGGAGAAGAAATGATGGCACTGTACAGAAATGCAAGTTTGGTAGCCTTGCCTAGCTTTGTTGAGCAGCAGCCAATAAGCCTTTTAGAAGGTGCTGCAATGCATATTCCTATTTTGTGTGCTCAAAAAGCGTATGGACAACAAGAATATTATCAAAATGCTAAATTAGTAGTTCCTGAATCTGTTAGCTCAATTGCAGAAGGCATTAAAGCCGTTTTCAATTCCCCAGATAAATATATTGTGCCTAATGAAATGGCGCGAAAATGTGGCACTACAACTATTGGGAATGCTTACAAAACCATATATAAAACCCTTTTTTGATAACAATCTAAAGTTTATTTTGATTTCATAAATTATTTTGATATATATAGGTAGTAGGGTGGATAATATAATTATTCACGATTTTCAAGGCTGAAAATTCTTTATCAAATAATTCAGTGATTTTACCCCCCGTAGTTGTGCCTTCATAAGCATGGTAAGAAGCTATTACAGCCATTGCATTTTTATGAGATAATATTATTTTACCCAAGTCTTGGGCTATTGCTAATTCAGCACCTTCAATATCTATTTTTATAAAGCTCAATTTTGCTGAATCATTTACAAATTCTATAATAATTGACTGTAAATCAATAGTTTGAATATTATAATTTGATGCGATGTTCGTATGAGCTAAAGTGAATTTAATTGGGTCGAAAGCAAAAGTTCCTGATTGGTTGTATAATCCTTTGGGTATAATTTTGATATTTTTAACACCATTAATTTTGATGTTGTATTTCAAAATCTTTAGCATTTTATTGTCTGGTTCTAAGGCGATAACAATACCTTTTTCACCTACTTTTTTAGCAAATAGCAAGGAAATGAATCCTGTAGCAGCTCCAGCATCAATCACCGTTTCTCCTTCTTGAGGCGTTTTGAGAAGCGTGTAGCCTCTCCATTCGCTTATTAATTCAAAGCAAGGGTTAATCAATGTCTTTACTACTACGTTTTGAAATTTTACAGTCCAATGATTGGTAAAAAAATTATATTCAAAAGTGGGTTCATAGTCATCTTTATAATACCCCAGTGAATTGTCAAATATTATCTTGTAAGCGTTTCCAGTTCTGATTACCTCAAAATCTTTTCTTTCAAAATAAGAAATATACCGCTTTACATCTTTGTGGTGCAAATTAAGAAAGGCATACTTTAATCTTCTTATAAGCCCTTTTATAAAAAAAATCATGTATACTTAAATTTAGAAAGTGATTTTATAAATAGTGAAAGTTGAGTTCTAGTTTTAACAAAAAACAAATCGATTAAAAACATAGATGCTATAAACCCGAAAATATTAGCCCATATAGCACCTATTGCTCCAATTTTGGGTACAAGTAAAATACTTAGCCCAATATTTACTACCGCCCCTGCCATTAGACAATATAAAGAGTGTTTTAATAAATTTTCATTTACATAATATACCGATTTACTTACACCTACAAATGCAGCAATTAAACGAATGCCCGAAAAAGAAAATAACAGACCTGCAAAAATATAACTGTTACCAAATAAAAATTCAATTCCCCATTGGCCAAGCAAAAGCATAAAAACGGCTATAGTTATGGAAAGCCATGTCATCAAACTGAAAAAATTAGCCAATTTACTTTGGTATACTTCTTCATTTCTAAGCTTGGCTTCTGCAATTTTTGGTGAATAAGAGGCGTAAATGGCCATAGGTAAAAATAAAATTATATCTACCATTCGCATGGCTACCGCATATTGTCCTAAATCATTTTCGGATACAAATTGCCCTACAATTATCTGATCAATTTTGGTTTGTGACACTAAAGCCACACTTTGCAATATCATTATCCCACTATGGCTAAAATAGCTGGTAGTCTGCCTAATATTAGCTTTCCATTGCAAAATGTACTCATTTTTATAGGAATAGATGGCAATAAGTCCTAAACATCCTAATCCTATTTCTGCAACGTACGACCATACAAATGCAGAAAGCGGGGCATTGTTTAGTATTAGTATTATTTTTACGCCACTTAATAAAATAAAGGCAGCTGTACGTACATAAGTTGGATATTTCGATTTAAGAATAGATTGGAAAAATAAATCAATAATATCAAAAGCCTGAAAAAAGAAGCATGAGCCAAGAATAAATACCATCCAGAGCATTTCTGAATCACCTGGCTTCAAAAAATACATAATTGTGATGGCTGCAACAAATCCAATTACCGAAGAAAAAAATTTTAATATAAATCCACTTCCTAGTATTTCACTTTTTCTTTCTGGAAATCGAGCTAAGTCCCTCACTATCAGAGAGTCAATTGAGAAATTGGTAATGGGAGTAAATAAAATCATAAAAGAATTAACGTAGGTGAGTTTTCCGAAATCTACCGGGCCTAAGTATCTGGCTACCCATACTCCCGTAATCATTCCCAATGCGATTCTTATCATTCGATCTATGATAATCCACACCGTGTTATTAGCAACTTGCTGGGCTTCCACACGCTTGAAAAATCGAGAGTAAATGAGTTTATTTAAAAAATATTCTGCCTTATTCACTTCTCAAAATTAGATGATTTAACTTCAATGCTGTGAAGATTGAAATAGAATTGTTTAAAATTCAAATACACTATATTTCAATCAAATGGATTAAAGGAAACATTTCCATTTATCAGTTGATAAACTAAGAAAAAGATGACTTGAATGAGCAAAAAATAGGGAGAAACCCGGTTAAAAGCGGATTTTACAGTGTTTTGATAAATTATACTAAGCAACAATCCTACTACAAACCATGATAAGTAATTGTAATTGGGTATTACAGATAAATTCCATCGCCAAAGCTCTGCACTTACCGCAAACGGCTCAAGCAAATAATCGAAAAGCACCATCAATAAAGCCGCTATTATAACTTTTAATATCGTTCCTTTGAACATCTTTTCTGCAATCTGGTTGCTGGCATAGGCTGTGCTAGCCCAAAGTAAACCAATTACCAATGGCACATCGAGCAACTTAAAACCCAAAAAATCGGTGTATTCGTAGTAGCCAAATATCAATCCTGATTTTATGCCAAATACTTCAGCCCCATAGCCAATAGCAAATGCCAATCCGAAAAAGATAGCAAAACCTTTCGTTAATACTGATTTCTCAAATAACAATACGATGCTGATAACTACCAAATGTACAGGTGTAACTAGCTGAAAAAGAGGGCGATACTCTGGCAAACTGTAGCCAACTATGCCCACCAAATGTAATACTACTAATATGCCTATCCTGATTTTATCACTTAAATGCAACGCATCAATTTGCAGCAATTTTACTGTTGCAACTTTTGGTTTTGTATCACTTACACTTTTCTTCCTTTCCATTCTACTTGATTTGTTAAATGAATATACATTGAATTTAGCCCTATAAATGTATATAAAATCATTTGCAATGGGTGATAAATTAAATTCCTTAAGCTATTTTGATTTGCCAATATTGAAATAAATATACTTTGCATAGCGATTAGAATAAAACTTAAAAATGATAAACGCCAATCGACCCACAACCAAAATGGAAACCAAAGCCAAAATATCAATAAAAAATAGAGCTGAAAGCCAATTGCATTTTTCCCAAAGCCTAGAAACAAGTTTTTACTAAATCCTTTAAACGCCTCAGAACCAGAGGTATACATTCGGCAAAACACCTGATTATTGCCGAGCAATACTTCTGTTTTAAGTTTGCTTTCTTTGGCAAATCGCATGATGTTCACATCGTCAAGCACGTTGTTTTTTACTTTTTTATGAAATAAATACTGACGATATATAGAAGCGTTAAAAAGCATAAATTGCCCATTGGCGGCTGATAATGAGGGCAAAGTCGAAGTTCTTACAAGTCGCAAAGGCAATAAATTCAGCAATAGATAGTGCATAAGTGGCACTATTTGTTGCTCGCCAAATGAATGCATTTGCTGTTGCGGAAACAAACTTAACAAATCTAATTTGTAGGTGTGCATCCTGGCAATACTGTTTGAAATAGCTCCATTTGACAATTGGACGTCAGCATCGAGGAATAAATAAAAATTACCCTTCCCTACTTCAGCCAATTGGTGACAAGCCCAATTTTTACCCAGCCAACCCTCGGGAAGTGGAGAGCCATTTACCAATTTTATTTTTGAATTCTGAGCAGTAAACTGAGTAATAATTTGGGCTGTATTATCTGTAGAATGATCGTTAAGCACTATAATTTCAAAATTTATAGCCTCTAAATCGGATAATTCAACAAGGTTTTGTAATATTTTCTCAATATTCTTTTCTTCATTTCGGGCTGGAATTAATATGGAAAGGAGTAGATTTTGTGATTTATTAAAAGTGTAATTTGCTGCATTTGGCAATACAGGGTAGGTAATCAAATTGTAAAGTGTAACACAAAATCGAATTACCAAAAAACCAAGCAATACACAGCTAAATAAAATTATCATTGTTTGAAGCTTAATACATGTTGGGCTTTGCTTTCGGAATAGAATAATTTATAAGCTGCCTCAATATCTAAGTAACTCAAATTCTGTGGGTTAGCTAATATTTTTAAATACACATTCATATAAGGTTTTTCGTTGCTTGCATAATCAACAAATAGGCAGTAAAGCAATAATTCAGTGTGAACATTATTTTTTAACAGAAATCCTATGCCTTTATTAAATGTAAATTCCTCGTTGTATAGCGAGAATAGCCTTCCTTGCGGGTAAAATGCAAGCATAGTAGATTTTTGTTTGAGCAGTTCTGCCCCAAATCGCAAACTCTCAACCACAGTTCTGCTTCCAGGATTTATAGAAAAACAGCCTATTTTCTTGAAAAACCAAAGTTTGTTAAGTTGCTCTTCGAGCATCATCAAATAAAAACTTTTATGCAGCAATTGCCTGTTGAGTTGCCATACAATAAAGCCATCCCACCACGTGGTATGATTTCCAATGATAAGCAGTGATTTTTCAGCATTTATTTTCCTATCAATTTGAAAATTAACGAAACTAAAACGCTTTTTAAATTTACCATCAAGAAAAAAATTAAGTAGTAAAGCGTGAATTTTACTTTTTTGAGGTTTAATCATTGTGAATTGATGTAGCAATAAAGATTAAATTAATGGCTTTCCTTCACCAAATCAGTTGCAATTTTTGCTGAAAGCAGAGCCAAAGGAATGCCACCACCCGGATGCACTGTGCCACCACAAAAATATAGATTTTTGACATTACTAAAATTAGGATGCCTCAAAAATGCAGAAATCAAGCTATTTGAGCTCGCTCCGTATAAACTACCTAAATACGAATGTGTAGTATTTTGCAAATCTGTGGGAGTTGTTACATTTTCATTTAAAATCTGGTTTTCTATAGCAATGCCAGTGTATGCTTCTATTTTATTTAAGATGAGCCTTCTAACCACATTTACATCTAGTTTCCAATCCGCTATATGTGGGGTATTTACCATCACAAACCAATTTTCGTGTTCTTCCGGGGCATCATTTGCTATTGCTTTAGAACTTATATAGAGGTAAATAGTAGGGTCGAAATACATTTCCTTTTTGGCAAATAAATACGAAAATTCTTCCTCGTAATTCTTGGCGAATACAATGTTATGTACATCAAGTATATTGTAATTTCCCTTTACAGCCCAATGAAATATGAGTGCAGAAGTGCTTTTCTCATTTTGCAAATAGAGCTGCGGGGCTTTAGTTCTATCTAATAATTTGGCGTAAGTATTGTTCACGTCCATATTGGTAACAACCACATCTGCCTGATAATCAACATATTGCGATTTTATTCCAATGGCTTTGTTATCTTTTACCAGTATTTTCTCTACACACGCATCAAAGTTAAATTTCACACCTTCTTCAATTGCCAACTTATAAACAGCATCTGCAATACTTCTAATGCCATGTTCTGGTAAATATGCCCCCACATTATGCTCCAAATGCGAAATAATATTAAAAAGAGATGGCATTTTATATGGGTTTGAGCCATTGTAAGTTCCATACCGATTGAAAAGCCTCACTAAATACTCATTTTTAAACCATGCTTTGTTCACTTTATTCATGCTGAACAAAAAGCTTGGGTTTGATACATACATAAGGGCAGGAATATTTTTGAACTTAAATAACCTTGAAAACAGGTGAATAGGATTTTCTAGGAAAATGGGAGCGAGGAGCTTATAGGTTTTTTGTTGCTTCTTAAGAAAAGTCAATACAATATTGGCATCTAGCTTCAATTTTTCATTTACCTCAGTTGCAAATGCTTGAGGGTCTGAATATGAATTAATTACCACTCCATCTTCATAAAAATATTTGGTGATAGATTTGAGCGATTTATAATTGAAATAAAGCCTAGGATTTTTATTGCAAAGCGTAAAAAGATCGTCTACCAACTCGGGAAGCGTGAATAGCGATGGTCCAGTATCGAATCGAAATTCTTCCCATTTGTATTCCTTTATTTTGCCACCATATGTTGTAGCCGATTCAAATACTTCAACATCAAAACCTTGTTTTCTAAGCCTGATAGAGGCCGCTAACCCTGCAATTCCAGCCCCAATTACTATTGCTTTTTTATTTTCCATGGCTGTAAAACTTAAAAAAAATAGTTTGGTTTTTTATTTCAGACTAATGAGTGATTGAGAGTCTATTTGAAAAGTGCTGTAAAAATAAAAAGGTTTGCAATTTTTCAATTACAAACCTTTATCAAAATGAGCCTCCGGTCGGGATCGAACCAACGACCTACTGATTACAAGTCAGTTGCTCTACCAGCTGAGCTACAGAGGCTATTATTTTGGGAATGCAAAAGTAGTGGTCTGTAATCATTTTCCAAAATTATTAGCATAATAATTTTAGCCAGATAAAAATTTTGCTAAACCAATGCTGCAAACACTTGTTTTGATATTTAATAATTGATTTGTACATTTGCAGCTCAAAGAACGTCTCGGATTTCTATTCGGGACGTTCTTTTTTATTGTATAACCCCAAATAAATAAGCTGAGAGATGGCAATTAATTATTATACTGAAGAAGGACTTAAAAGACTCAGAGAGGAATTGCAAGAGATGAAAACGAAGGGCAGAGCTGAAATGTCGAGGCAAATAGCGGAAGCTCGCGATAAAGGAGATTTGAGTGAAAATGCTGAGTACGATGCTGCCAAAGATGCTCAAGGAATGCTAGAATTGAAAATTTCTAAATTGGATGATTTGCTTTCAAATGCGCGAGTGATAGACCAAACTAATACAGATTTTTCCAAAATCTCTATTTTGAGCAAGGTGAAAATCAAAAATAAAGCCAATAAGACGGAGATGACATATATGTTGGTGCCTGAAGAGGAAGCCAACTTGAAAGAAAATAAAATTTCAGTAAAATCGCCTATTGGCCAAGGTTTGCTTGGTAAGAAAGTAGGTGAAAACGCGGAAGTGAAAACGCCAGGTGGTGTTATTACTTTTGAAGTGTTGGATATTAAGTATTGAGGTTAAAATAGTAAACTTAAATTGAGTAGATTATTTATAAAATAAAGGCAGTAATTTAATGGCTTCAATATTCACCAAAATATTAAACGGGAAGATTTCTGCCCACAAAGTAGCCGAGAATGATGAATTCTTGGCTTTTTTAGATGTATTTCCCTTGGTAGAAGGCCATACATTGGTGATACCAAAACTTGAGATTGATTATATTTTTGATATTGATGATGATGTGCTAGCAAGAATGATGGTGTTTGCTAAAAAAGTAGCAATTGCCCAGAAAAAAGCCATTCCCTGCAAGAGAATTGGTGTGGCAGTGATAGGATTGGAAGTTCCACACGCCCATATTCATTTGGTGCCTTTGCAAACTGTAAATGACATAAATTTCACCCAGCCAAAATTAGAACCCACTCAAGACGCTTTAGAAGCAACTGCCACTAAAATTAGGGATTTTTTTAAATAGAGATTAAATAAAGAATTTCTTAATCTCTATTTTACTTATAAGTAGAAATTCAAAGCTATTCCAATACAAGTTTTTTCACAATTGAGTTACCGCTGGATGTAAATCTCACAAAGTATATGCCTTTGGGATGTTTGCTTAAGTCAATTTCATTGTTGGCTTTCAAATCTACATTTATAATGTTAATTACCTGATTGCCAAACAGATCTGTAATCGATATATTTCCCGAAAACAAGCCTCGAAAATTTATAGTGCCATTGGTGGGATTCGGATATAGGTCTACATCCACACCTTCTTTAAAAGGTTGTAACGCAGTAAACCCACAATTTCTGATTACTACCTCGACAGGCGTTGCTTCATTCACTGCACTACTATCATTAGATTTGTAAACGAAATAAGTGCCACTTGCCGTTATCGCTTCCGGATGATATAGAATCGAATCTGCATTGGCATCATAATAAAAATCTACAATACCTGAAATACTCACTAAATCAATATATGAATGGGTGATATCAACAGTAAGAGGTGAGCAAACGGTATCAGGATTTGTAACTCTTAATTGTGGAGTGCAATCTATACTTTTAAGAACAATTGGCTTTATATCGAAATTAGAAGCATTTAAAGTGGCCGTTTTTTTAATCCAATATTTGCCAGGAATTCCCGCCAGCGTGGGCGTGTTAAATTTTTGGGTTGCCAAAGAATCTTTCCAATAAGTAGTTATTCCTGAAACAGTATGTGCATCATAATATTTATTGGTGATGTCGATTTCGGAGAGGAAACAAAATCCATCGAAGGTTTGCATTACTAATTTGGGAACAGACGAAGGGTCGAATCTGTCGTAATAAGGCTGGTAAACTCTTATTTCTTTAATAGGCACATTGCCCAGGCCAGTTGCAGAAAGTACCAAAGTATGTGGACCATTTACAATTCCTTGGGCAAGCACCTGCACGCTTTCTAAAGCTGGATTTACAGTCAAAGGAGGCAAAAAAGAATCATTAAAAAATTTCAACACTTGCCAAGTAAATTTCGCACCTACACTATAATGATTTTGATTAAAGAAATACCACCAATCGATAGGGCGGATAATAACGCGTTTGGAATTTGAAATGAAGGTATTTCCTATATGTCCATCACTTGAGGTAGTAAAGCTGCCTGAGCCATCGAAGCCTATTTTTGAGCCTCCTATATTAAAATCGATTTTGTATTTGCCTGATATTGGGGTTTTCCCTGTAATGGTAATGGTCCAAGTTTCATCAAGAAGATTTGTGCCACTAGATATACGCATCGGCCCGCCAAATCCCCAAGGCGTATTTATTTTCCAATCGTAATTGTAAGGCACATTTGGTCTGTAGTGCATTCGGGTTTCTTTAAATTCAGAAGGTTTTCTATTGTCAATCAATACAGTTGCAGAATCCATATTTACAATAGGATTATCAGCTATAATCTCAATTTTATTTCCTGAAAATGGTAATGTAAGAGTTCCATTTTCCCAAAATATATCGGTACCCACTTTGTAGCTACGTACCGAATTGAACGTATCAGCTTTATATTTGGGGTTATCAAACAAATACCTTTCTACTAGCTTTGCCATCAAAAAATTGCCGTGGTCATTCAAATGTGTACCATCAGAGGTAAGGTCATTGGCGGTTTTAGTATTGTCAGATAAATATTTTTTCCAAGGCGAACGAATATTGGCATATTCGCAACTGTATTTATTGGCAATGTTTGGTATGTGAGTAAAGCCATAAGTATCTTCCCACGAATTTGGTGCTGCATCACCTGCACCCACATGGCTATTTTGAAGCAATACTTCAGCCGTAGTAGTTCTACGAATGGTGTGCATAATAGTATCAAGATCGTAATGGCTGCCATACACATGAAAAATCACCAAATCAGGATAAAAAGAAGGAATATCCATATAAGTTGGCTTCTTGAGTTCTTGAGATGCATAGCCACCGATTGCTCTATTAATCATTATGATATTTGCCGATGGAAACTTTTTATTCAAATATACTTTTACCGAATCTGACCAGGCTTGCTCACTTATTGATTGGCCATAAACCAGTATTTTTACAGTATTTCGTTTTTCCATAGTGCTTGTTGAAAGCAACTTCATAGTGCGTTGTATGTACTTGCCAAAATAGGAAGTATCTTCTATAGCAGGCAAAGGATAAGGAGGAGCAGCACTTATGCTAAGTGAAAGAAAACAGAATATTGCTATTATTAAGACTTCTGTGGTTGTACTTTTGATATTCATTTTATTGAGACATTTTTACCCAAAAGTAGCAAAAATTTAATTTATCATAGAATAAATAATAAAATAACAATATAATAAGCCGTTTATTCTAATGCTACCTGATTTGATTGTCACTTTCAAAAAATAAGTATTGTAGCTTTTGTTATAATTTCAAAGTAAATTTATACAATTGGCATTATTGGAAATATGAAATTATTAATTGAAATATTTATAATTGAAAATTATATGTTTCACTTGTACGTACAAGTGAAACATAATTAATATTGCAAATCGAAAATGGGATCTGAGTTATTATACCGAAAAGTTCATAAAGAATTAAAGCAACAAATATTTGAAGGTAAATGTGCAAATGGAGATTTGTTGCCTTCTGAAAATGAACTTTGTGAAACTTATAAAATCACAAGAACTTTCATCAACGTAGATTCTATGAACAACACAATTCAAGTTTTGGTAACTTGAATATTTATTTATGAGGTGCATATCGCACCTTTTATTATGCGAATTTTCGACTTTCATTATTCTAAGAATATTTTACACTTTACAAATAATCCTGCAATATGTTCATTATAGATTCTTATCCGCTTGCAAGCATTTGATTTAAGTTATCTTTCTAAAGTCTATTTATTTGTAGTAAATGAAACAGAAACGGATGAACTCACCAATATGATGGTAAAAACAAATAGTGACGCGGAATTGCTGCCAAAAAATTATTGAGTTTTGGAGCAGAAAATGTGATTATTACACTTGGTGCTGAAGGCTCTTATATTGCAAATAAAGAAATAAGAGCATTTATTCCCACTTTCAAAGTAAATGCCATCGATACCACAGCTGCCGATACCTATTGCGGAAGCTTGGCTGTAGCTTTAACAGAGGGAAGAAACTGGAAAGAGGCGATTGAATTTGCTAGTGCTGCTTCAGCTATTTCGGTTACTAAATTAGGAGCTCAGCCTTCCGTTCCTTTCCGACATAAAGAAACAAAAATACCGCTTGCCCAATTGGCACTTGCACCCATGTATTACCACCGAGATTTGGCCAAATCTATTGTTCGATATGTATTCAAACGGATGAATAAAAAAGGCGAATTACACATGGCAGAGCATGGATACGGCTTTGTGTCACATGGCACTTTGTTTGGAAGCGACAATCAATTGTACCCTCTTTGGGCTATGGGCGAATGGCTCAGAATTACCAAAGACAATGCTTTTTTGCTCGAAACCACCGAATACTATCCCATGAATAGCGGTGCCAAAGGCAATATGATTCAGAAAATAGAAGAAGCATTTTTGTATATCCGAGATGAGGTACGAATCGGGAAACATGGCCTAATACGAAATGTGAACAGCGATTGGAGCGATGACGTGCATTTTGTATCGGCTAATGCTCCGTTTAATCGAAATTTCATGAATTCTGAGTCGAATACCAATTCTGCCATGGCTATTGTGGTGTTAAATACATTAGCAGATGAGTTGGAAAAGGCATCTATCAACCCTATATTAATAGCTGAAAAAGAAAGGATACAAACCTTAGTTTCTGCCATTCGCTTCTTTAGAACAGGACTCTTGCAGGCGGTAAACAAAGAATTAGAAGGAAGGAAAATTTTAACTGCTTATCATTTTTTCGATTCAGATTGGGGAGCAGACAAAATATTTTTATTGCCCAATGCTTTTGCTTTGCAAATTCCAAAACTTGCTTTGGCAAAAAAAATAGATTTGTATAACGAACTGAATATCAGGGTTTCAAAGCCTGAAAAGTTAGGAGCGAGAAATCGGGAAGAGCCACAGACGGATGGTTTGCATTATGCCCAACTAGGAACTGGTAAAAATGGAGGAATATGGTGGTGTCCTAATGCACAGTACATTTTAGGAGTAAATACTTTTGATAAAAAGCGAGCCAAGGAGTTATTTAACAAAACACTTTTTACTTATCATGCCAAAACATTCCCAAAGTATTGGGTAGGCCAATGGACGGCATCTGATTTTATGCATTCATCAATTTCCAATTCGGAGGGAGCCAGTAATAACTATCCTTTTGCGCCTTACCGCACGCTTTCAAGCTGTATTTATATCATAAACTGAAGGAATAATTTTTTCATAATCACACGCTATCAACATCTATCACTACATATACTTGTTTATAATCGGGCAATGCCATAAAGTATTGCAATTCGGTTTGAACAATCACTTTGGCTTTTTTAAGATCGATTTTATCTTTTTCTAGTTTAATAAATAGCTCTTTCAAATACATATCTCTTATTTTATCAATCACGGGCGATTCAGGGCCCAAAACTCTAGATTTACCAAGTTTCGATTTGATTTGAGCGGCCAATGCCAAGGCCGATTTCTCAACAACTAATTTGTCTTTGTGTTTGAGTGTCAATTTTATCAACCTGCAAAAAGGTGGATATAAATACTTTTCCCTTTCTATAATTTCTTTTTCATAGAGTTGCGCATAATTATTCTGTATAACATATTGAAAAACAGTGTGTTGCGGTTGAGAAGTTTGAATAATTACTTTACCTTTCTCCCCTTTCCTCCCGGCCCTGCCGCTCACTTGTGTAAGCATTTGATACACCCTTTCTTGGCTTCTAAAATCGGGAAAATGAATCATACGGTCTATATCAAATACGCCAACGAGGCTTACATGCTCAAAATCAAGCCCCTTAGATACCATTTGTGTGCCTACCAATATATCAATTTCCTCATTTTCTACGGCATTGATAATTTTCTGAAATCCAGTTTTGGTTCTGGTGGTATCTAAGTCCATCCTTTGAATTCTTGACTCAGGAAACAATACCTGGGCCTCTTCTTCTAATCGTTCTGTGCCAAACCCAACCGATTTTATTTTTGAAGAGCCACATGCCGGGCAAACTATTGGCACTCTTTCATGGTGGCCGCAATAGTGGCACACCAATTCTTTTTTATGTAGATGAAATGTGAGGCTCACATCACAGCTCTTGCATTGAGGTACATATCCACAGTCTTCACAGGTAATATAAGGTGAATAGCCACGCCTGTTTTGAAACAAAATGGTTTGCTTTTTCTTTGCTAAATTTTCTACAACAGCATTGAAAAGTGGCTCTGAAAAATCTTGTTTCAGCGTTTTAAATTGTTTTTCTCTTTTCAGGTCAATAAGCTCAATATCAGGTAACTGGGCTTCACCAAACCGCTCTTTTAATTCTACTAAACCCCATTTTTTTAGCTTGGTATTGTAATATGATTCTATACTTGGCGTGGCCGAACCGAGCAATACTTTTGCATGATGTTTGCTAGCCAATACCAAAGCTGAATCACGGGCATGGTAGCGTGGGGCAGGCTCATATTGTTTGTACGATGGTTCGTGTTCTTCATCAATGATTACCAAACCCAAATTATCGAAAGGCAAAAACACCGAAGAACGCACGCCAACAATAATTTGAAACTTGCCCGAAAGTAAGCCTTGCCACACTTCCACACGTTCGTTATCAGAATATTTAGAATGGTAAACGCCTAGCAATGAGCCGAATACCTTGTACAAACGAGCTACAATTTGGGTAGTGAGGGCAATTTCGGGAAGCAAGAATAATATTTGCTGGTTTTGCTCAATCACATTTTTGATCAGTTCAATATACACTTCTGTCTTGCCACTTCCTGTAATGCCATGCAACAATACTGTTTGCTTGGATTGGAAATGATGTAAAATTTCTGATTTGGCTTTTTGCTGGCTTTCCGACAGCGCAAACGGGGTGATTAGTGGCTGTGCAATTTCATCAAAACGTGAAATTACAACTTCAAATTCTTCGAATACGCCTGTCTTTACCAAAGTTTTTAAAGCTGAATCAGAGGCTTCACCCAATAAAAGTGTTTGCCTCAGCATTCCAGTTTCATTTAAGTCAACTTGCTGATATACAAGTATTTGCTGTAAATAAGTGAGCACCAAATCCTGCTGTTTTGGTCTTTTATCTAGGCTAGATAATAAATGTTCAAGTGCTGATTTATCAGAAGCATATTTATGGACAAGTTTTACCTTCCTCGCAATTTTAGGTTTGTATTTTTCCCTTACTTCTTCAAATATCAATATTGCAGCTTTCTTTTGAAGTGAATTAAGATAATTGTAGATGTTTTTCACATCCAATATGCCAGAGGCTTCGCTATATGTAATTGACTCTCTGGCATTTATTTCTTCTAAAAGATTTAATTCTTTGGCTGAAAACTGCTCTGTATTAGCCTCAAAAAGTTTGAAAAGGGGGTGAATTTGGATTTTTGATTCTGACGATAATTTCAGCCCTGAAGGCAAAGCGGCATTGATTACTTCGCCATTGTGGCACATATAATATTCAGCCATCCAATAAAAAAAATCAAGCTGAATGGGCAATATTGAAGGGCTTTCATCTACAAGTGAAAGTATGGGCTTGGGGTCATAAACCTCAGGTTTGGTGTTGTGCAATCGTGCTACAATAGCCGTAAGTACTTTTTTAGAGCCAAACTGCACCACCACCCTGCTGCCCACCGATACCATGCCAATATATTCGGCAGGAATGGCATAAGAATAAAAATTAGGAATGGGCAAGGGCAAGATAACATCGCAAAATGTATCATTCATTGTTCAAAATTCAGTATTTAAAGCCATTAATGCAATGCAGAATCCGGGAGTTGATACAGAAATTGTAGTACAGTGGAAAAATAATTTTTGTTATTTTACATAACAATTGTAAATTTAGATACCATTTTTCACATCAATATAATGAGTAAAACACTAATTGATTTACAAGAATTACTTGAGGAGCGTTTAAACATTAGAAATAAAAATTAGGTATTTACATATTTCACAAACGCAAATAGATACGGAACTTGACCAAATAAATAGTCTTAAAAAAACCATTGAAAATATTAGAGACAATAAATAGCATAATTTCTCAACTACATGGAAAAAATAAAACTGTTATTAGTAAAAATCGAGCACGCTAGATTTCGTTTAGATGCCAATAAAGAGGCGAATTATCGTATTCAACTGGAAAAGTTATTAGTAAATATTCAAACTGATACAGAGCTGGAATCAATAAAAAAATATTGGGATGAAATGGATGCTCGTACACTTGCTCATTTACAAAATCATCTGAAAGAATATCAAGAACGTGCTAAAGCCAAAATTATAATTGATGAAAAAGTTTATAATATGAAGGAATGGTGTACAATATCGCAATATGCTAAAATTCATGGGTATAAAAGCACCGAAGCAGTGTCAAACAGAATGCGCAGAGGCGTAATTAGTCCAGAAAATATAGCCTACATTCCAGAACTTGATATAAAATTGATACGAATATAATTTATATTATATTTCAGCTTATTCAATTATTCAAGCACTTTTATTTTTCTCAAACAGAAAGAATTCAAGCGTTAAAGTGCTGAATAATTGTTTACTAAACCAATACCTCACATGATTATTTATTTAATTGTAGGCTACAAATCATAAATAAAAGAGGGGGTTCATTTTATTACATTTGCCGAGTATTGCTAAATTCACTAATCAAAAACTGGACTATATTCATAATAATTCTGTAGAGGCAGGAATTGTAGAAAAGCATAAGAATATCTATATAGCAGTCATAAAGATTACTATGAAAGCAAAAATATAGGTATGTATTATATCCTTTTAAAATTGAAGACTAAATATTTACAGGACAAAAAATAAATCAGTCTTTCGATAATAATCTTGGTGTAGGGCTGACACCTAAATTAAAATTATTATTTGCAAAGAAACACAGAGAAATTGTTAGTTTACAATTTACTTATCAATTTGGATTAGAAAAACTTGAACATTTAAATCTGGAATTTAGCATTAGAAATTCAGATTATTGTAATTATCAATTATCAACTTATGGGTCATACTTTTTCTGTTTCAATTACCAAATCATTTTTACTGTATAAGAAAAAGTGAAGCCTATAATAATTTCATGGTTATTGATTTTGAATACTTTTATAGTTGATAGTCAACAAATCAAACCTACCTTTTCCACAAATTACGATTTAGCAAATCCATTTATCGAATCTTCAAGACTTAATATTGGTTTGAAAATTGAAAGCCCAATACAAATACTATTAGCAAATCGTTTTATGCATCTGATGATTTCGAAAATTATTTTTATGAATCAGAAATTGAAAAAGGTTTTCATCTAGTGCCATCAATTGGCATTAATTTTCTTTATCTACACTTACTAAAAAAACAATCAATAGTTAATAATTTTTATAGCTACAATAATAACTTTTCCGCTTCTTGGGCTATTCAGCCATATTTTAAACTTTCAATTAAAAATAAAAACATTGAATATTTAAGTTTTACAATTAAATAGGCTATTGGAATTACCAAAGCAGAAAAATTAACAGTTTTCAGTTCTGATAACTCCAAAAATGATTTTTATTCAACTAATTCTTTCTTTGAGTTTGGCATTAGCAAAGCTATTAATATCCATCTTTTAATAAAAACACCAAACGGCTTAAAAAAGA
>CAZMFZ010000056.1:0-18751 GCA_964565665.1 uncultured Bifidobacteriaceae bacterium
TTTAAATTCCAAGAGGTATTTTTGTTAATTTTAAACTTTAGTCGGTTGACAGTAAATCCATATTAAATATTCATTAAATACAAAAAATCAATCTTGATGGTGGTTTTGCAGCCTTGGTAGGGCAGTGCCACATTTTGAAAAAATCTTTTATTCGGTAAATGGGCATTTGCAAAGGTGTAAACCGTATTTTATTCTGCAAAAGAGGCAATATATCTAATAGACGACTTCTACAGATTTTGAAACAGTAATTATATTTTGTTGACGCTATTTTTAAGTTCTGTAGAAGCTTTTTACAAAATAAATTTGGTTCTACAGATTTGGGAGATACTATCTACAATTCATATTTACTCCTCCATATTAGGGAGAAGCTTTCTATAGTTTCGATTTACTCCTCCACATTTGGGAGAAGCCATCTACTTTTAGAATTGTATGCTACAAACTACTTTGTAATCTTGGTGCCATATTTTTGAATATTTCTACATTTGGCAAAAGGCAATTGAAATATAAATTTGACTTTTTACTTTATGGTGAGGTAATAATTTTTTGATATATACTCACTATAAATTGTTTTATATGATTCTATTTCTATTTTTGCATCTGCAACTATCTAATCATAATCTGTATTAATCATGATAAATAAAATTACCCTTGTTACGCTTCGTCAGGATGAAATACTTCAGTTCAACAACGATGTTACTTCGCTAATATCGCTTAATAATCCTGAAGCACTTAAAATTCAAAAGCCCTTAGCACGGTTAAAATCGACAAATGAAGAGATAGGTACAATGATAACTGCTGAAAGTTATACCCCCCTTACGGAAGAATTAAATCTGCTGGATATGCGTAGAGATGTAGCTATCATTGGCATCTCACAGGTTGTAGAAGGCTTTACCAACCATTTTGACCCTATTTTTCGCAAATACGCAACTTTGCTGCAAAGCAATATCAATCTTTATGGTCCTGCAATAGCCCGCCAAAGCCTACCTGTTGAAACCGCCTCTCTTACCAACCTTACCAACGACTGGAAAACTAAACCTGCATTGAAAGAGGCCATAACTGCTTTTAATCTTGATGGCTGGCTCTCTGAGCTAATAGAAGCCAATATCGCCTTTAATAAAAAATACATAGAAAGAGCTGAAAAAACAGGCAATGCCAGCGATTCATCAGTGAAACCGAAACGCAATGAGGCAGCCAAAATATGGATGGAATTGCGTGACCTAATAGAATCGAGATACAAAATCACCCTCGATGACGAAGGCGATACGGCCCCTTACCTCAAACTTATCAATAGCCTCAATGCCATCATTGAAAAATACAATCAATTGATAGCGGTGCGAACTAAGGATAAGCCCAGCGCACCTATTTCTTAATAATGACCTAATTAGTTACTGATAAAAAAGAATAGCTTGATTTAAGATAACAACTAAATAATAAGCTTCAAAAAAATATTTTCAATTGTCTGAAGCGCGAAGCTAAAGATTGGAGTCAATGTTAAAAAACAATAAATTAGTTAAAGTCTAAAGCTCATTTTGTAACATATATTAATTATAGTATAATTAGGATTGTCTCAAATTGAATAAAATTCTAACAGCAAAACATAAAAATTTAAATTTCAATCCATTTTAATTTATGAAAAAAATATTCCTAAGCCAGATGTACCCTCAGCAACAGAGATAAAGGAAAATGGAATAGACACTGGCGATATGCACACCTTGCAAATGAAAAAGATAGAGGAACTTGTGCTATATACTATTCAATTAAATGAGAAGAATAAAGAAATGGAAGAGAAAATAGCAGCACTGGAGAAACTAATAAACACCAAATAAAATTCGATGTGAAGGGAATTATTCTTCAAACGCAATAAAATTAATACAAATGAAAATTCTCATTTATTACAGCTTTACCATTTTACTAATGATACTATTAGTTTATTGTAAAAGCGACAACCCCACATTTTCGAAAACTGATATGCTGACATCGAAAAATTGGATGGTATATCAAGGTGAGATAACTTTAAATGGGGTAACTACCAAAAGAACGCTGGAAAACATGACAGAATGCGAAAAAGACAATTACACTAAATTTGAGAAAAGCGGCACATTTAAAATCAATTATGGGACTTTGAAATGCGATACCGACAATGATTATACTGATGGGAAATGGAATTTTATTTCGAACGAAACCCAAATGGCTTTTCAACCACCTGGAACAGCACTTTACGATACGTTAGATATTGTAGAGCTCACTACCAAAAGCTTTACCACAAAATATAAAAATAGTGATGGAAGTATATTGGTCTCTTATTCTAGATAAAAACTTAAATTAATGCCACTAAGCTAAGGTAAAACCGCATGAAACAGAAAATATTTAATATTATCATTCTAGCCGTAATTGCGCTCTTTAATTCCTGTACACCTTTTAAAGATGAATATGCAGATAAAAAAAAGAGACACGATTTTCTCACTCCTTTGCAAGGGAATTATACTTTAGTTTCCTATGAAAGAAATGGAGTTTCAATACTTGATTCATTAAAAGAGAAATATAAAGTACTAAACAATGATTTTAATTTTGAAATAAGATGGCTTACTGACAAATATGAATCTTATGGTAGTTTTATTTCAGCTGGATTTTATGTTGATTCCATTTACTCTTATGGCATAGTTGGTTCTTGGGATGCTTACAACATGAATTCTAGAAAAATATTATTACTCATATCTGTAACGAAGTATGATACTATTAATCAAATGAGCCAATCTTATAGAATATGAAAGTACGATTATTGGGAGATGACAACACCAAAAAATGAATTGATTTTTCAATTAATGCAAGCCAACCAACTTTACAGAATAAACTTTAAGAGAAAATGAAGCTTTTATTAACAGTAGTATTGTTATCACTTTCAAATTTTGTATTTGGGATTGATAGTTACGAACAAAAATATTGGAGCTATAGAGCTCGATTGCTCGATCGTTTTGTATTGGTTGGCGAGCCACCATCAACTTGCGATGATATTGGTGGGTATTCTGTTCCAATTTCCATTTATAGTGAAAAAACAATTCAAGTTGATAATGCCAATAGAAACGTTATAAAATTTCAAGCGGGTGATGCTCCAAAAGATTTGGCTTGGTACATAGGCGTATTGGCTACAGAGTTTAGGCTATTAAAAAACTCGGGGAAAAGTACGGAGACTACTAAAAAAGAGCTATACTATGCCATGAGAGCGATGGAACGCTTAGATAAAAAGGCCGAAACCTATAGCTACCCCCAGCATTTCCCGCCCGTAGACCCAAATAGGTGTAGCAATCAAACATTAAATGGTTTTTTAACCAGAAGCGATGCAGGCTATGGTTATTTTAGAGAATTGGTAAATCAAAAATACAAAGACTTTCCTGATGCTGTATATGTGGTTAACACAAAGACGGACTATGACAATCCAGAAAATCGTGCAATTTTATTCAATATCGGAGATTCAGAATTTACAGCTCCTGACAATGGATATTATGGAAGCAAAAGAAATTTTTATAGCAAAGACCACATGGCTCACTTGCTTATGGGGCTTGCTTTGGTAAAGCGCTATGTAGGTGAAAGCTACTTTGGCTACAATCTAAATCAAGAAGCCATAAATGCAGCTAAAAGAATGATAGATTTTGCCCAAAGCAGCGATTGGAATATGAAAATCCCTACACCAATGAACAATTCGACCATAGTGATTTAGGATATGATCCTAATGCAATATTTGGTTTTCAGAAAGTCTATAGATACTTCGCAGGTAATGATGCAGGTTGTGGGGTTACTGCCCTTAAGTGTACAGAATCAGAATTTATATTTAATGCTTCACAAAACACAATTAAACAAGGTACTGCGTTATATGGCCAACCGGGTATATGACCTTTAATTGGTGCCGATTTTGCCAATAGTTATGTAGCCATGTTAGCGGCTATTGGAAACTCTTATTCCGACAACTTGGACGATTGGCCATTTAATCTTGAAAATTCAACAAGCTTAAGGTTAAGGGAGTTTTCATCAGCGTGAAACTGTCCATTTCACATCTTATTGCACTATAATTTATATTCGGGCTCTGATAATGGTGTATTAGATAAAGCAAGAGAGCGAATGGGGAGAGCAGCATGTGAAGGAATACATAAGCTAAACACTTCTGATATGAGTTCTCCCTCATGGAACACTTCAAACGTATTTGAAAAATTTGCGGTATCATGGAATAATTCTAATACCGACCAATTGGGCAATTATAATGGATTGGATTATATGCTGTTGCATAATTTATATAAACTAACTCCAGAAATTTTGGTAACGAGCACAATAGGTCCCCCATATATAATAGTTACCGATATTGCTGACCATACCTATGCAGCTTCTATATTGGATGATAATATTTCTGCTAATGGAAATCAAACCCGAAATGCAGTAAGTTATAATGTACTCACATCTTCATTAGATAATTCAGCAATTGAATTTGGCGATATTCCCAACCCTCTTAATAGCTATTCTATAAATTATAAATCTCAAACAGAGATAGATTTAAAAGAAGGCTTTGATAGTGGCGAATTTTTGCTCAAAACAATTGTTCCAAATCCACCGAGTGGAAATACTGTTATTACTACAAAGATAGACAACAACTTTTTCGATGCTGAAATTATCAGTATAGATTGCAATACTTTTAGTGCTTCCAATTCAAACGCAAGAGCAGAATCTGAAAATAGCGTAATACAACAAAGAATAGAAGATACACAACCGATAACAGAGGAAATAGAGATTGCTAAATCACTCACAATCTACCCTGTACCTACCGAGAATTCTGTCACTATTGCCATAGAAGGCTATCAATCAGCAGACGTTTACCTCAAAGTAACTGACCAATTAGGGAAAGTTTTATTTACTAAAAACGAAATGCTCAATAATAATAAATTGTATTTAAATGTAGCAAGTTTGGCTTCAGGTTTTTATCATATCGAAATCCATATTGAAAATGAAATTTACAACCGTGTCTTTTCTAAAATATAGTATTGTTTTGGGATTTTTACTTGCATTTATCCCCGCTAACCATGCACTTCAAGGCGATGAGATAAACATAAATAATTTGGTTAATTACAAATGGCATTTGAAAGCTATAAAGAGAAATACTAGATCAGATAGCATAATAACAGGCAGATGCGATTCTATTTTCCTCAATTTTAGTTTGCAGCAGAATGTAGTTTCTATTTCAAATTGTGGTATTCCAATTCAGGAAATGAAATGGTTGTTGGCAGATAGCACTTTACTTTTTATTACTCCTACAGATACTATCTTTGCAACAATCAAAAAAATCAACAAGCAGAAACTGGTATTAAAATTTGGTATTATAATGGCAGATTCGACTGATAATAGTACAAAAAACGCCCTCTGTTATGGAAATTAGAATCTGAGCCGAAATAGGAATAAACCAAACGAAAATAATCCTTTCACAATTTGTTGTTCTCCCCCTTTAGCAAACGATACCGCACTCTTCCTTTAGGCATATCTAAATATTTTATTTTTTAGCTTAATAATTCATTAATCAACTCAACTTAGTAAATAGATTTTTTTTTGTAAAAAAATGAGGTGGTACTTGCAATTAATTAGGAATACTCGGTCAAATATTGAGATTTCTACCGATATATGTGTTTGTATTTTAAACTCTGAACTTTGCAAAATATGTGCTGAAGTTTGTAAAGCCTGTGCTGCAGAATGTGAAAAACATGCTGCATAAACCATTGTAAAAAATGTAGTGAATCTTAGGTATAATTCGTTGATTAAGAAAGGCTCGCTCAAACCAATAACCAATAAAAAAGCAACTATAAAGTTGCTTTTTTATTGGCTAGAATGATAAAAAAAAGAGTTACTTCCCGTTCTATGCAGGCATATCACTATGGGAGTAAATTGACTAAAATTTCTCCTTTTGATTTCCCTAATTGATATTTTTTTAAGAATTCAAGATAAAGGGATTTGAAATTTAATCAAATCGAATTAAATCCCTTTAAACATGGTACCTAAAGCCAAAAGTGCAAAACCTATTAATAAAAGAATGTAATTATATTCGGTTGCGAAGGGTATTTTGAAGTAATGACCAATTATTCCTAGGAGTCCTAAAATTAATCCAAATATCCAAACAAATTTAGTGGGTGCAGATTTTGCCATAATTTTTTAGTTTTTAGTTCTTTTTATTGCCTCAAAGTTATGCTAAGTAGTAGTTAATAATGAATTTATTTAAAAATAAATGTTGCGAAGTTTATAATTCTATCTTGCGGAACTAACTGTTTCAGCGTTTCGACTTTCACTCAACGAGCCCCACTATCCCAAGCCCATTTTATCATACATTTGAAATTATAAATCTTATTCATTAATCGGCTTTCAGGTATATTTTAAATTCTGAGCCTTCGTTGATCACACTATCGACTTCTATCTTTCCGCCCACATTGTTCACAATTTTTTTAACCAGGTACAATCCAATTCCTGTACCCTCCACGGTTTTCACAATGCGAGTAAATTGGCTAAAAATTTCTTCTTTTTGATCTTCCTTAATTCCCAGCCCATTGTCTTTGACTGATAAAACAATAAACCCTTTTTCTTTTTCGGTTTTTACATGAATAATTGGCAGCCTGTCCGAGGATTTATATTTGATGGCATTGGTAATGAGGTTGTAAAGAATACTTCTGATGTTTTTTCTTGAAAATTCTATGTCTTTTTCAATAAATTCAAAGGTGATTTGAGCTTTGCTGCTCCTTATTTTGTCTTTGATGGTCAACTCCACCTCTTTCAGTACTTTTTCAAAGCTTACCTTCTCAATTACTTCCTTATAATTGGCTTCAATTTTTGTGATTTCTGAAAGTTCAGCAATGATGTCTTTCATCGATTGTATGGATTTGAGAAGAATGGGAGCAACGCCAATTTCATCTTTCATCTCTAGTCCCGAATATCCTTCTAAAAACAAATTGATTAGGCCTTCAATGTTATTAAGAGGCCCTTTGAGATCGTGAGAAACAGAATAAATAAAGGTTTCATGCGCTGCATTGAGTGATTCCAAATCAGTTAGGTCTTTTATGCGGTCGGTAATGTCTACAAAGGTGATGATAACACCGTTGCTGCGTTTTTCCTTTTTAATGATATAAGGAATAATATTCATTTGAAACCATAGCATGTCAGTAGTCTGAATTTCTTTTTCAAGAATTTCTCCAGTGTTTATTACCGAATGAATGTCTTCAATAATGGATGAAAACCTAATATTGTCTTTCACATCTTCCAAAGGCATGCCAATGTGGCTCTGTAAAAGTTTGAATTGCTTCATTGCTGGTGGGCTGAACTTTCTAAGAATGAGGTCGGCATCTACGAAAAGCTGTGGAATGATGGTGTTTCTGAAATAGTTTTCCAGTTCATCATTTAATTCGATAAGTTTTTTTACTTTTTGTTCAACTTGGGTATTTTCAGATAGCAGAGTCAAAATGATCGGGGTAGTTAAATATTGTTAAATAAGAAACAGGGGTAAGGGGTCGCCTTGTTCATGCGATAAACAACCATGCCACACCAAACAAATGTTGTTTTTACTGTTGATAAATATATTTATTTGAATATTCAACCGATACTTATTACTTTTTATCTACGGTAGAAGGTACACTGCGGTAACATTCCAAACTGCCACACTATTACAGTAATTTAAACACCAAAATTGCATTTCTATTAATCTTAAGGATATATACTAATCCAATAATTTATTTCATTTTTAAAATATTTATTGTACTTATATTTGGTAAATAATATATTATTTACTGCTAAAATGATGGTTTTCTTTACTAAAAATCCGATTAAAAAAAGTTTAATTACTCTTTTTCTACTTTTTATTTACAAGAAACTATTTATTAAGTAATAATATTTGAATTTATTTACAAAGCCATTACAAATTTTTGTTTTGGCTTTGTTTTTTACAATAAATAATAATAATTAGATGGATGAGCTTTCAATTAAAGCTCCATCAATAGTTTTTCCTTTAATTTCTCTCTTGATGATTGCTTACCCCTTATTGGCGAAAGCGTCCGATTGAAAAGCAATGTTTGCTGGTTTTAGCAAAATTATTTTCCTGCAACCTTTTAATTACATGTATCACGAAGCCACCACTGTTTGGATTGGGGTAAATGTCAAAACTATACCGTGCTATGGAAAAACTAACGCCAGTTACAGAACATGAAATTAGAGCCAGCTGTGCTGCATTGCTTATTTGAGCACTGCCACAATTTCCTGTTAAAGTTACCATATAGGTACCACCGGCACCCGTAGTTATGGCATTGCTTCTACTTAAACTTTTAGCAAAGAATACATTAAGCCTGACCCTGTAGCACTTTTACGATTATGAATTTATAAAAATCGGAAAAGTTATAAAATTTAAACTAAAAGTACTTTTATTTCAATGATATGAAACGAAGCTACTGAGAAAAAAAAATTCAATTCATAAGTGATAAACATTGTTTTTTTGCCACATATCCATATAAAGTAAATGTGCGAGGGGTTTTTTTCACAAATAAATCCCGCTATATTTGATTATTTGGTTTCTTTATCTAATTTCACAGCCGAAAACTTACATTAATTAAACTTAAATCATTAAAGATTATGAAAAAAACATTATTTATTTTACTTATTTTAATTTGCAGCACAGTATTTGCTCAAACTTATACCATGCCAGGCACAGGTGGACTTACCGTAACGGGTTGTTCAGGTACTATTTTAGATCCGGGAGGGTCAGGAAATTATTCAATTAATCAAAACAGTTCTATTACCATTGTTCCCTCTGACCCAAATAGCTTTGTTGGCATATCATTCTCTGAGTTTAATTTAGAAAACGATTTTGATTTTTTATATTACTACGAAGGCACAAATACTTTAAGCGGTTTCATAAGATCATTTACTAACGTTGACTTGCCGCCCAATATTTCTTCGCTATATAGCGATAAGACTTTAACTCTTAGATTTAAATCTGATGACTCTAACAATGGTAGTGGTTTTGTAGCTTCTATAACTTGCCTAACTATGCCACTCCCTCAACTTTTCACAAGCGATGATGAGTTTGGGTCAGATGCAATAGCAAGTTCATCTACATTATCTATTACTTCTAATATAAATTGGAGTATCACAGGCATCATACCGAGTTGGCTAACACTATCTACGCTTTCAGGAGCAAATAGCCAAAATATTATTTTTAGTTTTGCTAATAATGTGTCTTTAAGTAGTAGATCAACAGTATTTACCATTATGGGTGCAGGGATAAAGGAAACGTTAGATATATTTCAAAATGGTGCAGAATCACTCATACTAAGTTCAATCAATACCGCACTAAGTGCCAATCAAACCATTGTTCCATTGACTGTCACTACAGATGTATATCCTTGGACTATTACTGGCATACCGAATTGGGTAACTGTTAATTCTATCTCAGGGATTGCAGGGATTTCAAATTTAGTATTAACCGTTTCCGCTAATAATACTCAAGAAGAAAGATCAGCTATCTTGTCTTTTAACTATTTGGGTACAAATAGCTTACATTATATAGTGCAAATGCCTAACAACGCGAACATCATTACCATGCCAGGAAATAATTTGAAAACAACTTTTACCGGATGCTCTGGGTATATACTTGATCCAGGTGGCTTTGGCAATTACGGAAATAATGTGAACTCTATCTTAACCTTAATTTCGGATGATATTAATAAAAAGGTTTCATTAGAATTTATACATTTTAGAACTGAAGGCAATTATGATTTTTTAAATGCTTATGATGGTTTAATTACTACGGTCGGCACTTCATTATATAGCTTAAGTGGTTCTACAGTACCTGCCTCTAGTTGGTCTCCTAATAATTCCGCTGCTGGATTCACTTTGAATTTTCTTTCTGATAATTCAAATACCTTTTCAGGTTTTGTATTAAAAGTGGGGTGTGAATATAAATCGTTTGATATGTTGGTTTCAGGCACTTCCAGCATTACTACTTGTGGCACCACTCTTTTTGACAATGGTGGGAGAAATAATTATTCCAACAATGTTAATTCCTCATTAATTATATATCCCACCGCTCCTGGTTTAGCTATACAACTGAAAATCAAAGAATTTACCACCGAAAAATCATTTGATTTCCTGACTATTTACAATGGAGTAACTACGGTTGCAAACAACGCCATACTTGAAATTTCAGGCACAAACACTATACTTTCCAATATTACCTCTACGGTCACTTCTGGTGCGATGTTGGTTAATTTTAAATCAGATTTCATAAACAATGATCAAGGATTTGTGATAGAAATAGGATGTATTTTGCCAACTGCTTTGCCGGCTTGTAACCTAGCTTCGCCAACAATCTCATCTACAAATGGAGTACTTACAGCCAATTCTACATCCGCAGGAGCTACATTTACATGGTATAAAGAGGGTACTAGTATTTCGGGAATCAACACTGCTTTTTATGCTACAACTGTTAATGGATCATATAGTGTTAATAATTTCTTAGGAGGCTGTACCAGTTCAATTTCTGGTAATTATCTTTATACGTATACCACTTCTGGCACAGGCACTACTATTGGTTGCAATTTGCCTACCGTATTTGTTAAGCCTATAATTGGAGGGATTTCTACAAATATCACAGCTTCTGGAGCTACATTTATATGGTATAAGGATGGTACTAGTATATTGGGGGTGAGCACAAATACATACACAACAACAGTAAGTGGACTTTATAATGCTCAGTATTCTATAAGCACTTGTACAAGCCCTATTTCTGAAGTGTTTAATTATACCTTTGTTCCAGCCGATATAAAGAGCAATTCTGTAGAAATTAATACCACTATTTATCCCAACCCTAGCAATGGCTCATTTTTAATCGAAACCGATTATAATGGTTCGTTCTCTGTTATTAATGTTTTGGGCGAAATAGTATTTAAAGGTTATTTAAAAAATGGTCCTAGTAAAATAGAATTAGGTCTACAAAAGGGAGTATACTATTTGATTACCGATAAAATTAGCAGAACAATATTGGTTGAATAATCTAAATTGGGATTAGTATTCACTAAGGATATTTCTAGCAACTTCGCATCAAGATTTTATTTGGTTAAATAATAGCCATATAAAATCTTGATGTATTTTAGGCAATATCACATTCCCAAATTAACTATGGAACTGGATGAAGTTTTACTTAACAGCCTACGTTTAAATGATACTTCGCAACACTAAAAACCAATTGGTATTTTTTTGAATTTATCCATATTGGTCTATTATTTTTTATCTTTGGAAATTGGTATTTGGTATATAATTAGTATTTTTATTGTATATATTTAGCTGAATAGAGAACAAAAACTAGTCGAAGTGTATTCATTTGCTGAAAAACAAAAATACAAAGATGCTCGATAGTGAAAATGAGCTGATTTACAAATCAGAAGAGCTGGAATCGCAAAATGAAGAGTTGGCAGCGGCAGTTGAAGAATTAGTGAGTAAAAATAACCAGCTTAATTCGGCCCTTTATCAGTTGAAGGAACGTAACGAAGAGCTAAGTGAATTGGTATACCGCACTTCTCACGATTTGAAATCTCCCCTCACTTCTGTAAAAGGATTGCTTTATCTGATCCAACAAGAGGATCTTCCACCTCCATTGGTTGAATATGTGCAAATGTTGGATAAAGTAATGTTGCAAATGAGCTCCGTTTTGTATTCAGTTTCTTTGTTTAATAAAGCGGCTATTGAAGACGTTAATTTTGGGTTGTTTCCTTTAATAGATTTGATAGAGAAAGTTGTTAATTCTTTTTATGAGGTTGAGGGTTATCAGTTTGTTCGGTTTCAAATAGATGTAAATCCAGATCTCATTATTAAAACTGACATTACTTTATTAGAAGCAGCACTTTCTGCTTTGGTTGAAAATGCCATTTTTTACAGAAACGAACAGAAGCCAGATATTGCTATTTCTGTTTCATTGATAAAAGACAAAATCCATATTGCAATTCAAGACAACGGAGATGGTATGGTTGACAAAGTTCTCCACAGAGCATTCGACATGTTTTATAGAGGCAACAATAAGTCCAAAGGTTCAGGTTTAGGGCTGTATATTGTGAAAAAAATTATGCAAAGGTTAGATGGAAGTATCAAACTTTTACCTCAGCCTGTTGGGCTTAAGGTTGAGCTGGAATTGCCTATTTTGCAGCCTCAGCTTTCATTTCTTTGAGCCTATTTATTTCATCGCTAAGTTTATTGATGTAGATTAAAGTATTGGAAGCCATTAGTTCTTGACATTCATTTTTTTCGCTCAAAAACCTGATTTCAGCTTTCAGGCTTTCTATTTTTTCAAAATAATCATTTTTAGTTCTTTCACTTGCAGCTAATTCTACATTCTTCTGAATTGATATTTTAGAATTAATTTCATTTTTTAACTTCGAAATAACAGCTTCAAAATATGCAACTACAAGAGCAAGCTTTTCTTCGCATGTAGAATGTAAAAGAAGATGATCATTTGAAAATATTTCCTTTAGCTTAATCTCCAAATTATCCATTCTGTTGCTGTATAATTAATTTTCTATAGCCTGTTCTACTGAATCTGCATATTGAATGTCCATCAATTTGAATTTGCCATTTGGATAACTGGCTGCTATTTTTTCACGCCCAATTTTCACACTGTACTTAAATATTTCATTATTAGGAAGAATTTTTCTGTGAATACGAAGACCTAGGTCATACATTTTCTCTTTCCAATCTACAAAATACCATTCCATTGAAGGTTGATGAAAAACGGTAAGTTGTCTTTTATCAAAAATCAGTTTTGTAACTTTTTGTTTCAGTAAACTTTCGCCTATATAATTGAATATTGCTTTAAAGTCTTCTATTGGAATATAAGTTGACGTTGCTTCCACTACCATGATTTCAGGATGGTTTGAAACTCTGTGAACAGACGCATGATTAAAAGTTTTTTCTGTAATTAAATTAGTACTCATTTTTCATTTGTGTTTGTATAGTGAAAATTATAACTTTTAAAAACAGAGTATTGTTTGCTAAGCATCTAAAATGACTTCTGATGGAGTTATGCTTCACAAGCAGATTTAAGTGAAGCACATAACCGCTCTTTTGAATTGCGTAATTCAAAAGAGCGAATGACATTATAGCGGACTAATTGCCCACTCGATATTATCCGATGAAGCCTGAGTTGGATACAGACCCGCTTACCTCTACTAATTCATCAGGAATAGCGAGAAAAGGAATATGTGTGTGAATAGCCATTTGTTTGGTGACGCTCGTATGAAACAGATTTGCAAGAAAGCCCCTTTTGTGGGCAATCATTACGATGAGGGATGCATGTTTATTAACTGCAAATGCTTCTACAGCATGAATCAAGTTTTCTTTGAAAGAATGGTTGAGTGTTACTTTCGAATCCGCAAACAATGTTTTTACATATTCAAATTCCTTGGCTTCATATTCTTTATTAACAGCATCTCTATAAGGTTCGGTATCGTAGAACACATTGATAGTGGCATTCAACGAGGCTGAAAGCTCTATGAAATAATCGGGAATGAAATCTACTCCTTTAAAATCGGTGGCAAATACTATTTGTGCCTCTTTAGTCAACTCTCCTTTATAGTTTTGCGGTACTACTAACACTGGGATTTTCTTGCTACCAATCAAATGGCTCGTGTTTGACCCAAAAACGGAGGTATAAGCATAGTCTATCCCTGGTGTTCCCATCACTACCAAATCGGCATGTTTAGATTGTGCCAGTTCTATTATAGAGTCGTTCAACAATCCTTCCAATATAAAAGATTGTATTTGTATTCCTTTTTCACTCACCATCTGTTTAACTTCTTTCATTTGATCGTGCACCATTTTTGGCAAGGGCATAATATCAACATAAGGTTGCCAAATGGGAGTGGTATCCACAATAAGCTCAGGTGTATGCACATATACTATCAACAACTGGGCTTTCATAGTTATGGCAAGTGAACATGCGTAACGTACTGCATTGAGTGAGCAGTCGGAAAAATCTACGGGTACGATTATCTTTTTCATGGTATTGAAGTTTGAATGGTTTGTTTACTTTCTCAAATTTAAACATTTAAAAAGTAGATGTGTTACATAAGTGTTAAATTCATAAGTATATTTTTATTATAAGAAAGGAGTACTGTTGTTACCTTTTTAGGTGTTCTATAACAGCAATCCGGTAATTTTCTCTTAGTTGTTTGTTGGTGTAAAATACCAATGGTGGAGTATAGCGAGAATACCTGATGAGATAATATCCCTTTGATATGAGTTTCTACAATCGCTAAGCTAACTTATCGAACTGCCTAGTTAGGAGCTATTTTTTTGAAGAACTCTTAACAAGTTTTATACCTTGTTAATATTATTTTGGTTTAATTTCCCTAATATTTTTTGCAGATCCTCAGTTTTTGCATATCTTGAATAATTAATTTAAAAGTAATGTCAACAATGGAACAACAGTATTCACCCAAATTTTGGTACTTAGAAAAATTTGATTTCACACAAAAGCTTTGCAAAGAGGAAAAAATACATCTTGAAAAAGCCATGGTGATGAAGAATGTCAATAAGGACACATTACTTCATTTTCCCGAGATGAAGGAAGATTATATCTATTTCTTAAAAGAAGGATTTGTTAAAATAGTACACATAAATGAAAGTGGTGCAGAGCAAATAAAATATGTGTTGACTCCAGGCAATATTTTTGGAGAGCTTTCTCTGCTAGGCAATAAAGAAGACTCTGACGACTATGCGATTGCGATGGATAACTGCGTTATTTGTTTTATGAATGTTGCAGATTTAAAAGGGATGATGGGAAAAAACAATGATTTGTCAATCAAGATATATAAGTTGGTAGGCTTAAGAATTAAACGTATTGAAAGAAAACTCGAAAACCTCATCTTCAAAGATGCTAAAACACGCATAATTGAGTTTCTATTGGAATTGGCAAAAGAATTTGGCAAACAGGAAGGTAGTGTAGTTTCTGTAAGAAGTTTTCTCTCTCATGAGGAAATTGGTAAAATAACTACTACTTCCAGACAAACGGTGACCACAGTTTTAAATGAATTAAAGGTAAAAGGTTTAATTTCATACAATAAAACTAAATACGAATTTCATTCGCTCAAATTATTGAATTAGTATATCGTATCATTGACCTTAATATCAATGAATTTTATAGTTGAAGGAGCAACGCCAAAATTTTCCCCCAGTTTAATATCTGGAAAATAAACGCTCATTGCCATACCTATTATTGCCATGTGGTGAATTGTGTGTTCTATATTGTAGGCAATCTCCCGATCCCAATTTGAAGAAATACGTAGTTTTTTTTCGTCTTCAGGAAATGCCAGAAAACTAAGCTGAATAATAGTTTCACACTTTGTCCCAGAAAGAATACCTTCAATCAAATTCATAGAACGTTTGCATTCCTCCTTGTCCATCTCAAGCAACAAATTTCTTTTTCTTAAATCGTAGTCCAACACATTATACTCTTTGCTTTCTAAGAGGCATTCATAGAATTCTATGATATGCCTTACATGCTTACCAATAGAATTATTATGCAACAAAGGCAATGGCATACTAAATTGTTCATTGGAAATAGTGTCTAAGAAAAAGGCAAGCTGGTTGAATACCGAAAATGTGGCTTGAACTAAACGCATGAAATTCCATTTTCTAGCATGTGTGTATAAATTTAATTAGATAACAAAAGGCACAGCACCAAATATGGATACTGTGCCTTCATTAGTTTATTTTTTTCTGCTCAACTCCATGATAATTCGTATTTCTGTTTCGTCCCCTACTACTTTATCTGAAGCCCAATCTCCGGTTCCAACTCCAAAATCGCTCCTTTTAATAGTGGTCTTTGCTTTAATACCTGCTATAAGGCTTCCATTTTTCATCGGATGATCCATTACATTCAGTAAAGTAAAAGGAATAGTGATGCTTTTGCTTTTGTCTTTAATAGTCAAAACACCTTCCATTTCAAATTCTTTCTCAGAAACTTTTTTGAATTTTGTTGATTTGAAAGTCATGTTAGGAAAAGACTTAGCATCAAAAAAATCCTTAGATTTCAAATGGCCATCTCTTTTACCATCTTTAGTATTTACGCTTCCCACCTCAATTTTAAAGTCAGAAGAGCTGCCTTCTAAATTGGTAGGATCAAATTTCAGGGTTCCGTCAAACTTGTCAAAAGCCCCTTCGATAGGCACGAAAAAGTGCGAGGTTGTAAAATTTACTGAGCTGTGTGTTCCATCCATGTCCCACAATGGGGCATCTGTTTGCTGGGCGAATGTGAATGCCATTAATAAAGCTGCCCCTGCTACGGCTAAAGCGATTGATTTTAGTTTGTTTTTCATAAATTTTGATTGTTTAAGTTTTTACAAATATTGTAGTTGCTAAAATGAATTGATGTCGTATGCACGACAAGAATGAAATAAATTGTAATTAAAAAAAACTGTAAGAAGATTCTTAACACGTAGAATATTTAAACCTCTTTATTATTCGGCCGTCTGTTCTGTCACAATCAGGGCTACTACTATTCCGAAAACAACATGCCCAATAAAGCTGCCAATCATCAACAAAATCATACTGCCTTCCATGGGCGGCATTGGCATTATCATTCCCATTATTGCCAGCATAATTTGTGCAAAAATGAAAACTGCCACACCAAAGATTACTCCTTTTAAGATGTTGCTGCTAACTTTTCTCACCACATTACTAAAGAAAAAGGCATAAGCAAAAGCGAAAATTATCCCTATCATAAAGTGCAAGATCCAACCAAATACAATTGGCACATTTAACATCACTGATAACATTTCGGGGGGATTCATTTTTGGCATTCCCATCATGGGAGCAATGAATGTAAAGATTGAAAAAACAATAGTGGCAACAATGCCTGCTATAAGTGCTTGTGCGATTTTATTATTCATGGTTTTAATTTTTTTTTATAGTACGAAAGTAAAAACGGGGGATATTATTAAGATAGCCCCCATTTCAATGGATTATTTTTACTTCATCATTTCTTTTTTCATCATTTCTCCCATCTTTTTAGCTTTCATCATATCATCATCTGTGATGATGGGAGAGGGTTTGTCTGCATCTGCAGTGTTGCCGTTGGCAACATCAAATTGCAATTTCTGCATGTATGCAGGTTTGCCTCCATTTACAAATTCTTTAATAGTGGTAGCATAAAAATCTCTCGCAGTTTTATAATCTTTATTTCCTTTTATTATATCGTTGGCAAGATTTATGGCAAGAAAATTTGCTCCTTCTTTATCACACCTTGCAGATATATCACCGTTGGTGCGGTTGCAAATTACGCTGCCATCAAACATGGCAAGTTCATTAAATTTTTCCGCAGGCACTTTGTAATCAATCCATTGTTGCATTACATCTGTGTGAGGCATCGGGAAATTGTGCTGATATTCTTTTGCATACACGACAGTTTTTTCCCATTGCCCTGTGTTTTTCCACATCATCATGTCGGCAGTTTTCGCTTCTGGTTCCCCATATTGTTTTTTCATTATCATTACTGCCATTTTTGAAGCGTCTGACCATCCGTTCATGTCGTCTTTGGGCGATGACACCTTTTGAGCTGAAGCGAATTCTCCAAATGCAATGGCACTCAATGCAATGGCAATGGCGGGGAGAATGTTTCTTGTTTTCATTTGTTTGCTTGGTTTAAATTTTTAACTGATTGTATATCTTGTTCTTAAAAAAATTATGCCACAAAGATGAAGAGGTTTAAAAAAAGAATGGGTTAGATGATGTTAAAAAGTCTACAAGATTATTTATTGCAAAATTGGAATTGAATTTCTAGGTAATTTATCTTAGTTTTTTGTTAATGAAGAAGACAAAAGGCCGAGTTAGAGCTAAAATATATGCTATGGTGAATACACAAAGCACGGAATAGGTTGTGTATATTTAAAATTCAACCTTTATGTATTGCTTAAAATAAATAATAATATTTACTTAGCATCATAATTCTATAAAGTAACCTTAAAAATTAAAATAAATGGATAATCTTATTTCAATTGAAGTACCAGAAGCAGCAGAAAAAGCATTTTTAACAAAAATAGGTGAAGCAGCCGAACTGCTAAAGCCTTACATCGTAACACTTTCTGAAAACGATAAAGCTAATTTATTGAAATTAGGAGATATTAAAACCCCTTTTGTCACCAGAGTATTAGAATACACAGTTACAGACCCAGAATACGCCCCTCGGAAATTTGACCAGGCAGAATTTGAACGTGACATCAAAGCTTTGTTAATTTATAATGGCCTAATTTCGGCTATAAACAAATTGGCAGCCGTGGCAGACGATACCCGCTCACTTTTAGCCAATGATTCTTATGACGCTGCCTTAGCCTATTATCGCATAGTAAGGGCAGAGGCTAAAGAAGGCGATTCTAAAGCTAAAGTTATTTATGATGATTTATCAAAATGGTTTACCAGCAAAACCACCAGTACTGACAAAACCCCAAGACCGTAACAAAGAGTGAAACATGAAAAAAAGAGCTGCCTTATGGGCAGCTCTTTTTTTGTTTAAAAGGATAGGCTTTACATCACGATGTAGCATTTTGGATAAGGCTTAGGTAGCATTAAAATAATATATCCCACAATAATAGCTACACCCACCTCCGAGGTGGGAATAGCCACCTCTTTGATAGGAAATCCCACCTTCGAGGTGGGAATAGCCACCTCTTTGATAGGAAATCCCACCTTCGAGGTGGGATTA
>CAZMFZ010000056.1:18851-22173 GCA_964565665.1 uncultured Bifidobacteriaceae bacterium
CCACCTTCGAGGTGGGATTAGCCACCTCTTTGATAGGAATTCCCACCTTCGAGGTGGGATTAGCCACCTCTTTGACACAATATTTTACTTTTAAAGTTAGAAAAGCCGGTAATCGACTTTTGTAATGTCGATTTTAGATAAAAAGCATTTAGAATCCTCATTATCTTGGTTCGGATTTGCAAATGCCGAACAGCAAGGGCTATTAGGTTAATTATTGAAAGTGCTTTGTGAAGACACTAAGCATGGTTATAATCATGAGCCGTTTCTAAGTTTTAAGTGCTGCAGCCAAGCTTTTAAGTGTAGCTGGAATTTTGTTAAGGGGCAAAACGAAATCAATACAGCCTGCCTCTTGAGCGTGGATAGGCATGAAGTTGACTTCGGCAGAGGCGTCTTGGGCAAAGGTTTTTCCTCCTTTAGCTTTGATTTGCTTGCACCCTGCAGTGCCATCGCCACCGTATCCGGAAAGCACAATGCCGGCTGCAAGCTCACCCATTTCATTGGCAAGGGAAATAAAAAATATATCTACCTGCTTGTTCCTGCTAATGCGAGGCGATACTACTTTGAATCGATAGTTTTTAATAGTAAGGTCGGAATCAGAAGGGATTACATACACATGATTTGCAAGAATAGGCATAGCCTCAGAAGCCACGGTTACCGACATATTCGTGTGCCTCTGAAGTATAATAGCTAACTCACTATGGGCGTTGGGATTCATGTGAGAGATAATAACAAAGGCCATACCAACATCATAGGGCATGGCATCCAGCAGAGCCTTGTATGCATTAAGGGCTCCAGCAGAGCCACCAATTCCTATAATAAATATTGGCTGTGCTTTTGTCATCGATTGTTAGCTAACTTTTTATCTGCGGTATCTATTTGCTCAATACCCTTATTCTTATTGTTGCTTCCTTTAGCTTTAGCCTCATTTGGCGTTACAATAATTCCAGCATCACTCAAAATAAATTTGTGCACATCGCCATCATAGTTAGTGCCACGAGACTTAACAATGAAAACTTCTCTGGTGCGTTTTAATCCTTCTTTATCTTCCACCATTCTAACAGTGACCCAAGTGTCAATCAAAGAGGAAACACCTATTTCGCCACTCGGGTTACTTTGAAAGGTAGCGGAAACAAGGCTTGTAAAAAACGTGGTGATGCCTCTGGATTTAAAAAGGTCAATCATACGGGTAATCATAGAGGTTACTTCACGCTCGTTGCCTTCTCCAACGAGACTTGAGAGGGGGTCTATTACCACCGCCTTGGGTTTGAAACTGTCAACTAGCTTATAAACGTTCAACAAATGCATTTCTAAACCAAGAAAGGCTGGTCTGAGTGCCACAATCTTTAGCAGTCCTTTTTTTATCCATGGCGCAAAATCAACACCTATAGAACTCATGTTTTGAGTAAGCTGCCCTGCTGATTCTTCATAGGAGAAGAAAAGACAGCATTCGCCACGTTTACAACTTTCCACTGCGAATGCCGCTCCAAAACTTGTTTTACCGCAGCCTGCAGTGCCCGAAGCCAGTATGGTGCTGCCTTTGGTGTACCCTTTACCAATAAATAATTTGTCTAACGATGGAATGCCTGTAGAAACCTTTTTGTCTGATCCCGGTTGGTCAAGCCCAGCTGAGGTGATGGGAATTACGGAAAGGCCTTCATCGTCTATAACAAATGGATATTCGCTAGTTCCGTGGCTTGAACCTCTGTATTTGATTACCCGAACTCTGCGGGTGGCTATTTCGTCTTTCACTCTGTTGTCGAGCAGAATAATGCAATCAGAGATATACTCTTCCAAGCCATGGCGTGTAAAAGAATCGCTTTGCGATTGCTCGCCCGTAAATATAGCCGTTACCTTTTTTGTTTTAAGCCATCGAAAAAGTCTTTTTATCTCCAATCGAAGTATGCCAACATCTGTAATACCAGCAAAAAGAGACTCTATAGAATCTAAAACAACCCGTTTGGCATCGATAGAAACAATGGCTTCTTCCAAGCGAACGAATATTCCTTCCAAATTGAAGTTGGTCTCTTGCATGTCTTTGCGGTCTAAAACAACATGTTCGAGCACAATTTTTTTCTGCGACACCAGACCCTGCAAATCCATATTGAGCGAAGCCACGTTTTTAAAAAGTTCCTCTTCTGTCTCTTCAAATGACATAAGAACTCCGGGCTCCTTGTAGTCGGTCGCGCCTCTGATCAGAAAGTCAACCCCAAAAAGGGTTTTTCCTGAACCAGCATTTCCCGAAACTAAAGTGGCCCCATGCTGCGGAAGCCCGCCTTCGCTAATTTCGTCAAAACCCTTGATCCCTGTTGGGCATTTGAGCAATTTATTATTCCTCGCGGTAATATTTTCTTTCGCAGTTTTTGCCATTTTTTTTATTAATTATTAATGAATAGTAATTAAGTGCTGGTCTGGCTTAATTTTTGGAAAAATATTCCTTCACAAAGGCATGTTGCTGGTTGTCTGTCATTTTATCAGCTGTTTGCGTTTCAATTTTAATGTTTTCAAAATGATGATCGGCTTTTAAAACATGCAATAGTTCCACTTTAGCATCTGTAGGGCCGAAAAGAATAACCTCTTCGTAATTCTTAATAATATTGCCCAGTTTTTTATAAAATTCAGCTTGCTGGTGCTGCTCTTTATTATGTATCAGGTTTTCACCCTTGTTTGAGTCATGTGCTGTATCCTCAAGCACAATTTCTAATGCTTTTACCTGCGCATCAGCATTATCGATATTAAATTCCATTAGGTATGCGTTCGCATGATCCATCCAAATCCCCAATTTTTTTTCTGCTTTCATTGTGTTATTTTTAGTTAATTGAATAAAATAAATCTGGTTATAATGCTGCTTGCATTATTTGTATTGTGATTGTAAGTTCAGTAGGAATATCGTTTCAGGCTTCGGTATGTCAGATTACTACCAATAACTTATCTCTGCAGATTTATTCAATTCTAGGTGTTTGTCTGGCAGGGAAAGGAAAGGAACGTGTGTATGAAGCGACATTTCCCTGGTTACACTTTTATGGAAAAGCCCACTTAGCCAGCCTCTCTCATGGGCAATCATCATGATTAAAGATGCCTTATGTGAAATGGCAAATTTATCTACCTCTTCCACTACATCAGTTTTAGAAGATTGGTGAAGTTCGACCGCTAATCCCTCAAAGTACCCTTCCAAGTCATTGAATAGAAAATTCTGATTTTCATTAATATCTTTATCAACATCGGAATCATGTACATAATAAACATTGATTCTTGCCTCGAGTTTTATTGCCAAAAGCCTGAATACATTCATTATTTCCCAATTATTGATGTCTTTAAAATCGGT
>CAZMFZ010000057.1:0-21079 GCA_964565665.1 uncultured Bifidobacteriaceae bacterium
AGTTTTGGAGTTGAGTGTTTGTTATTGTTTTAATTCAACAATAATTAGTAGATCAATAATAAAACATACTTTTTTCTGACTGTACTTAACTAGGCAATTAAATATAGTTTTTCTGTGTATTAGTCATGAGAAAAAAGTAAAACAATTTGATATATTTGAAACCAATTTGGTAATAGTTAAGCTGCTTGTTGGTTAGAAAATGGCACCAATTAATAGCAGAAAATTATCAAAACAAACTGCAATTTGATAAATTCATGAAGTGTTGTATTCTGAACTAGACCTTATAGACAAATTGGTTTTCAAAACTTGTGAACTTGAATTCTCAGCCATGGAAACAGAAATAGAAAGTCAAGAATATTTTGCACATAATTTTCAACTTGGTACACAGCACGTAAAATTTCGCACTGCGAAAATTAACCCAACAAAGACAGGGCAATTTGTAACGGATTGGAAACGAAACGCTAAAGGAATTACAGAACCGTGTGATATTCGTAACGCCTTTGATTTTTATATCATTGCGACAAGGAAAGATAAAGAATTTGGACTTTTCATTTTCCCGAAAGCTGTTCTGTATGAGAATAAAATTTTATCGGATGAAACCAAAGAAGGAAAACGTGGAATTCGAGTTTATCCAACCTGGGGCTTGACAAATAGTAATCAGGCACAAAAAACACAACTTTGGCAGACAAAATATTTTTTAGACCTTTCGAATAACGAACAAATTGACCTAATACGAGCAAAAAATTTATTGAATTTATGTTAGAATAATTGATGAATAATTAATGGGAATCGTTAGTATGCCTTATCTTTAATATTAACTCTTTAATACAAATTCATTTTGAAAGAGGTAACAAAATAATAGACTGCCCAACCTACACCACCAATAATAACAGCCCACAACCAGGATGGGATGCTTCGTGGTGCTTCGCTGCCTTCTATTATAAATCTTTTTTGGTCTCCTTTTCCATAAGCATGTATCATCAAAGGTACCACTCCATCTACGATATCATTTTCATTTATTCCTTCAACGGCTATAGATGGCCCGTTGCGAACCATAAAAGGTATTTTACGAATGCCTTCTTTGCCCAATGGGTCTTTGCTTACTATTTTTAACATGTGTTCACCATCTACCAGTTTTCTGGTGTCTAATTCAATGTTAATGGGGGCAAGATACTCACCTAGGGGAGCAGTATCTTCATCAATAAATACGATTACTTTACTTTGATTTTGCATTTTTATTGATTGTTTAGAATGGCGTATTTGATGTGGTTTTGGTTTTTTTCTCCAGGCTTTATCAAATATTTAATTGAAAAAATTAAAGTGAGCAAGGCTATCGCACCTATTGCCCACACCGCAATATAATCCCAACTATTTTGGGGGCCAACGCCATGAACAAGGCCACGAAGCACTTTGGGCTGTTGTCTTTCGCAAACCGGGCAGGCAAATACTGCCAGTTGAACGAAGATTAGCAAAAGGGCAATGAATAGTTTTTTCATTATTTACTATTTTTTATTTTCTAAAACTGTGCTTTTTGTCTTTACAAAGCACTTCATCTGATTGTATTATATTCCTATTTTTCGCTCTGTAAAGACAAAGATCGATTCGAAAGCCCCCGTCAAGCCCCCGTCAGCAGCCCACGGCTTAAACCGTGAGCTACAGATGACGGGCATAATGCATTCCGAAACTTCACAATGCACTATTCACTAGCCGATGCTTTAATATTCACAAAATCCATTATTTTTTTAATTTCTTCAGGGGTTACCAATTTGCCCTCGTTGCCCCAACTATTGCGTTCGTAATTGATAATGGCAGCCACTTGTTTTTCATCAAATTTCATGTTTTTACCCACGGCAGCCATTACTCCATACTCAGGCCTTGCGTTATAACCATTCATTATAATATCAACATACAATTCTAAATTGTCGCCAGTAACCACCGTACTTCCTTTCAAAGGGGGAAATGCACCTAATAAACCTTCACCATTTTCTTGGTGGCAACTTTTACAATTGGCAGCATAAAGTGTTTTTCCATCGGCAATAACTGTAGAAGATTCTGCAACAGAAGCTCCAGCAGTATTTGCCATTTCTTGTTCTTGTTTGTATAAAAACTGCATGGGCTTTGTGCCATCAGGCAATGGTGTTTGTTTTAGCGATTGTAAATAAGCTAATAATTGTAATGCTTCTTTTGTGGCTACCACTTTACCTTTTTTGCCATTTAAAAAAGAGGGAGGCACACTTACAATTACATCTTTTGCCGATGGTTTTTCTTTTATTTCAAACAGCCATTCGTACGATGGCATTATAGATTGCGACACCACAATACGCGGATTGTAAAGGTGCATTAAATTCCACTCTGTGCTAGGCTGTCTGTTTCCTACATCGGTTAAATCGGGGCCTGTTCTTCCTGTACCCATCAAAGTAGCAGTATTGACCCAAATATTTGTGCGGTGAATATTGGCATAATCGGCTGCTACACCAGGTCTAGACCCAAACATTTTATCCATATCTACATTACGCACCTGCTGCGAATGGCAACCAACACAACCCTCTGACAAATAAATGTTTTTGCCTGCCAAAGCATCGCCACTTAGAGGAGTACTACCCGGCAAAGGCGCATTGTTTTCTTGATTTTGCAATGCTGGCATTATTGCAGTTAAGAAGGTAAGTACAAGAAACAATAATGCCGCTATTGGGTAGAGTTTTCTATGATCGTTGAAAATGTTCATGTCAGTATTATTTAACAGCGTGGGTTGCAAATGTTTTCTCCAATTGATTAAAAGCCTCTTCTTTTATATTGATTTCTACTACTTGCTTGGTAGTCATTATATAGAAATTGTAGAAGTAAATGATATGCGAAATAAACATTAAACTACCGCCAATAGCTCTCCATAGCCAATAGTCGAACATCATCACAACACTGTCAATAAATGGTTTTTGTTCCATCCACATCAATCCTCTTAATGTTCCTCCGATCATAAGAGGAATAGCGTAAAAAAGCAGACCAATAAATGCCAGCCAAAAATGTGCACCTACTAAATGCAGTGGGGGTTCTTTACCCGTAAGCCTGGGCACAATGGCATAAGCACCACCCCAGATGGCAAAAGTGATAATGCCATAAAAGCCAAGATGTGCATGGCCAACTGTGAAATCTGTAAAATGCCAAAGTAAATTGGTATAGCGAAATGCTTCGGCAGTGCCTTGTATTGATACCACAAAATAATATACCACAGCTACAAAAAAGAATGGCAATGTGTAGCTATGTGCCACTTTATTGAAATGGCCTTTAAATGTCATTGCGAAATTTATAGTACCTGCTACTACTGGAATTATCATGCCTGCACTACCTACAATGGCAATCGTTTGCAGCCACCAAGCTATAGAACTAAACACAAAGTGATGCGTGCCAATAATGGTATAGAAAAGTATTTGTGTCCAAAAGGCAAGTATGCCTAAACTATAGGCGTAAATGGGTTTGTTTAATTGCTGCGGAATAAAATAATATAACAACCCAAGTGTGTAAAGTGTAAACCACATGCCAACACCTGAGTGCATAAAATAACCTTGGATGATGGTTTCGCCAATTCCATTTTGCCAAAAAGGCAAATAGGCTGTAACGGCAACAATAATGGTAAAAATAATAGAGGAAACTATGTACCAATTTGAAATGTAAATTTCTTTAGTAGTTCGTCTGGCTACGGTAAGTATAAAATTGGCTAAGGTTAATATTAAAGCAACAGCAAAAAATGCCATAATGGGCCAAATATATTCTCTAAATTCTCCACCTCCGTTATTGATACCTGCCATCAAGCTCCATGAGCCTAACACCACCATAATATTGGTGCACACCAATGCAATCCATCCCAATTTTATACTGTATATTTTTGCATTGCTTACCGTAGGTACCACATAATAGCCTAATCCAATTAAAGCTATCGATGCCCATCCCCAAAAAACAATATTAGTGTGAACTGGCCTTAAGCGACCGAAACTTAACCAACTGGTATGGTCGATATCTGGTGCAACAAACTTTATTCCTAAATATTCGCCAATTCCTGTACCTATTACAAGCCAAAATGCGGAACAACCCAAATACCAAAGTATCAGCTTTGTAATATCTGGATCTAACACCGGACGGGGAGCTGCTTTGGTCTTTAATGCAGTAAAGTGTACTTGATGATCTGAATTCACAGAATAAATTAATCCTTTTTTGTCTTGGGGTTGTACGTTTGCAGCTAATTCAGCATTGGATAATGAAAAATCCAATGCTTTTTTTCGTTGAATGAGTTCTTGCTCCAAATTATCATCTTGATGTAAAGCAAAATGCTCCGAAATAGCTTTGGCTTGCTTTATTCGCTTAGCATTCATGGAAAAAATCAAGGCATTTTTGGCTTTTGCCACTGCGAAAAAAACACCCAGCAACACAGGAATCAACAGAAGCACAATGGTAATGATAATACCAGGTTGGTTCAATAATGAAGTTTTTTCTACGACTTCATTTTGTGCTGAAACCATTGTAGAAAACAGGAAAAAGGCGAGTAGCACTAAACCAATACTTTTTGTTTCAAATAATTTGCTCATCATAATTTACTGTGTTTAGTTTTTAGGTAAATGTCAATTTCATGGCTGCTTAAATTCTTTAAATATTCGGCATATTTAACAGAAATGTCGCCTTGCATTACTTTCTCTTGGTTACTAATTGATTGTTTTATTTTTAAAAATTGGTAAAGTAAAATACCTAAAAACAACAAGGCAGTTGAGCCAAGCAAAATGTATAGAAGTAAATACCCTTTTGGTGTACTAATAATATTGTTTGTGCTTTGTGGATGGCACAATTCAGCTATGGCCATAAGCAAAAGGGATAGAGAAATTTTTACTGCTATTTTATTCATGAATATTTAATTTAAGATTCATTTGGTTTGTGAAACAACTGCAAGTGTTCAGCCTGGCTTGTATCATGCTGTTCCATTTATTTCTTCCATTAAAAAAATCATTTTTGAAAAGATGAATGAGTTTATTGACGGCAGCATGCTTATCAGCCAGATCCATTAGAAAAATTTCATTCTGCATTTCGGCTACCAATTCCAATATCTTTAGCTCTTTGCTTTTGGTTAGCTTAAGCAAATCGGCAATACTTGGCATTGGGCTGCCATCATTTTTTTCTTTTTTATCAAATACTTTAATCACAGAGGGAAATACCAACTTGTTTTCATAAGTAACCAGTGATTGAAATTCGTTTTTCAACTCATTTATCAAGTTATACAAAGCAGCATTTGGATTGTCAGGGTTTGAGTTTATACAATCATTACAGGAACTGATAAAAATAAACTGCTCTTGAATGGCAGGATAAAGCTTTTGAGCCAACTCTTCAATGGTTTCAATAGTATTATCTGCATGTGCACACATCTTTTTGCCACTAGTTACTTACGATGCAAAATTGGGCATAAGAAAAAGGAAGAAACATGAGTAATCGTAGGTGGAAACATGATATTTGTCATGTTTTGTTTAGTCATGCAGATTTGCTGTCTTTATAAGTAAAGGCAGGTTTAGTATTTTAATTTTCTTGCCCGAAAGCTCAATTATCCTGTCTTGGTTAAATTCGGAAAGCAAGCGAATGGCACTTTCAGTAGAGGTACCTACATAATCTGCAATTTCCTCACGGCTCATTGCCACATTAATTGTAGCACAATCAATAGTAAATCCATACGTTGCTTTTAAAAATAAAAGGGCTTCTGCCATTCTCTCTCTCACATTTTTCTGCGATAATGAAACAATCTGTTCTTCGGCCAATTTCAAATCTATGCTTATTTTTTTTAGTAACTCAAAAAGCAATATGTGGTTTGTGATGATTGCAGTGTTAAAATATTCTTTGTCGATAATGCAGACAGAAGAATCTTCTAAGGTGACGGCAGAGGAACTATATCTTTCTGATGCAATTAAGGACCGATAGCCCAATAAATCACCCGCCTTAGCTAATCTTAATATTTGCTCCTTGCCATCTATTCCAGCAGTGGAAAGTTTTATTTTACCGCTGTTAACACAATAAAGCCCTTGAGGTAAACCATTTTCACTGAAAATGTACTGTCCCTTTTTAAAACTTGAACAAGATTTGTGTTTCAATAATTCTGATAATTGCGCTGTATCTAGCCCAACAAAAAGAGAATTCATTCGCACGTTACATTGAATACAATTTGGATTTGTTTCTTCTGTATTTCTCATCCAATAATAGTTTTTTTAACCAAAAAATGTAAAGGTAGAATTTTATAGGTAAGTGTGAAATTTATTTAAGGCATTAGGGCAAAGAAGCACATTTGATTCGTAGCTACAATAGCAACATACTGTTTAATCATTTCTATTTGTTTAACCAAAGAAGGTTAGGATTTGATCTCCTTTTGTTCCAATACAGGCGGTAATACAGCAGGCAATTATTAATTACATAACAAAATAAATCTCCTCAATAATATTTGTATGTATAGGATATACTGTTGTATTGGGCTTAATGCATGTAGTGGTGGTAGCAGCTTTATTGTTTTTCATTGATAAAGAAGCAAAAGCAGTTAGGCAAAATGAATTGTTTACTAACACCTACTAACAGCAGAATGCGTAAGCAAGACTCTTGGAAAAAGAGTGCTTCTGCATTCGAGCCTTTTCAAACCAACTATAGGGAGTTGTGTGGCTTTGCAGATCACATTGTAGGTGCAGCACAAGGATTTGGAATGCATTCACATCAAAATATGGAAATTACTACCATTGTTCTTTCAGGTAAACAAGCCCGAAAAAGCCAATTTCCACCAAGCCCTATTTCTACATTCTACGTTTCTTCTAAATTGAATACTTACCTTTGGGGTTCTAATATAAAATTGAAATTATTTAAAATACAGTTATAATTAAAAACAGGAATTTTTAAATCACTAAAAATAATACAATGAAAAAACTAGCATTAATAATGGTTGAAGGGATGATTTCATCATTCACTTTTGCACAAAAATTGAAGGAAAATGATGTGCCTACTCCGGTAAAAACAGCTTTTCAAAAACAATATCCCAATGCTGAAGAAACTAAGTGGGAAAAAGAAGACGGCAACTACGAAGCCGAGTTTGAGATCGAAGAAGCAGATTATTCGGTTTTGATTGATGCTTCAGGAAATATTCTTGAAACAGAATTGGAAATCAACATAGAGGCACTTCCAGCAAATGTGAAAGACTATGTTGTAAAAAACTATTCAGGGCAAAAAATAAAAGAAGCGGCAAAAATTACCGATGCGAAAGGAATAGTAACTTACGAAGCAGAAATTAAAGGAAAAGACCTGATTTTTGACAGTGACGGGGATTTCATTAAATAGGAACACACCAAAAGATAGATAATGCATAAAACTGTAATAAGAGAAATACTTCTAATCAAGGTGTTTCTCTTCTTTTCTTTTAGCCTTTCGTTTGCACAAACATCATCTGTTGCCCTTTCTGGCATTGTTAAAGATAAGAAAACCAAAACTGCTTTGCCTTTTGTAACCATTGTATTGAAAACTGAAAAAGACAATGTTTTTACTACTGGATCGGTGACCAACGATGAAGGAAGGTTTACGCTTACCAACATTAAGCCCAATAACTATTATTTAGAGATCTCTTTTATTGGCTATATCACAAAAAAACAACCACTTTTCGTGGGCAACCTTTCTGAGTTTTTAGATGTTGCTACTATAGAATTAGATGAAAGCAGCACAATGCTAGGTGAAGTGCAAGTGTTGGACAAACAAGATGCTGTAAGCGAAAAAATGGATAAGAAAACTTATTCGGTTGAAGACAATATCAGTCAAAGTGGAGGCTCGGTATTGCAAACCATGCAAAATCTGCCAGGTGTAACGGTGCAAGATGGAAAAGTGCAATTAAGAGGAAATGATAAAATAACGGTATTAATTGATGGTAAACAAACTGCCTTGACTGGTTTTGGAAGTCAATCGGGTTTAGACAATATTCCTTCTTCGGCTATCGAAAAAATAGAAATCATTAATAATCCATCTGCAAAGTATGACGCAAATGGCAATGCGGGCATTATTAATATTGTAATGAAGAAAAATAAGCAAGAAGGATTTAATGGCAAGTTTGGATTTACAACAGGTTTAGGCTCGTTGTGGGTTAGGCAAGAAAACCTTCCAACCATACGACCACAATATCAATTTACGCCCAAAATCAATCCTTCTTTATCGCTCAATTATAGAAAAAATAATATAAACGTATTTTTTCAAGCAGACAATCTTTATACCCAAACCCTAAACAAAAACGAGTTTGAAACCCGAACGTATGATGATGGAACGGTTATTAATCAGCAATTGAAAAGAAACCGAAACACCAATTTTTTTACTTCAAAAGCGGGTATTGATTGGCGCATAAATGAAAACAACTCACTAACTATTTCTGCATTATTTGGCAGTGAAAAAATAATTGACAGAGGCGACCAGCCTTTTTTTAATGCCGACTATTCGCAAAGACGAAGATTGTGGCAGTTTTTAGAAGATGAACTAAAAACCACAGTAATGGCAACGGCAGCCTATCAACATAAATTCAAGCAAGCAGGACATTTATTGAATATTGGGTTCAATTATACCTTTCATAGAGAAGATGAAAAGTATTTTTATGATAATTATTTGCCAACAACTAAGGGCACAGATGCCTTCAAATTGTTGTCGGACGAGCAGGTTTATGACTTTAATTTTGACTACATAAAACCGTTGAAATACGGACGAATTGAAACGGGTATTAAACTTCGCAGTAGGTATATTCCGACCAATATGAAATTTATTCCAGGCGCAAATTCTATTTTAGACACCAATGCAGGTGGCTGGGCAACTTACAATGAGATAATTCCGGCTGTTTATGGAAACTATATACTGGAAAATAAAAATTGGGAGGCAGAATTGGGGTTGAGACTAGAATATGTAAAAATCCAATACGATGTAAATCCTGATCACAACACTTATAAAAGTGCTGGATACAACTACACACAGCCTTTTCCCAATGCTAGATTAGCCTATAAAATAAACGACCGCAACAAGATTTCGCTTTTCTACAATCGCAGAGTCGATAGGCCGAATGAAGTAGACATAAGGATTTTTCCAAAATATGATGATGCCGAAATTATTAAAGTTGGAAATCCTGCTTTGCGACCTCAGTTCACCAATTCCTTTGAGTTGGGCTACAAAACAACTTGGGACAAAGGTTATTTTTATACAGCCGCTTATCACCGAATTGCCGATGGCACTATTACACGTATTTCGAGTGTTGCGCCAAATAGTAATTTGATTTATGCCATATTTCAAAACGCAGGCAGAAGTTACAATACGGGTTTAGAAATAGTGTTGACACAGGAAGTTACAAAATGGTATTCTTTTAACTTAAACCTTAATGGATATCACAATCAAATAGATGCTTTTAGTGTTGAAAATAAATATCCAGTTCCAAACACGTTTACAGCCGCCAAACAAGAAATTATTTCAGGTAATATAAAACTGAATAACACTTTTCATCTCCCTAAAAACTTTGATGCTCAATTAACCGCCATTTATTTGGCTCCAGACCTAATTCCACAAGGCAAAATTGACCAAAGGTTTTCACTAGACTTTGGCATTAAAAAGAGTGTGCAAAATGGGAAAGGCGAACTATTTTTAAATGCTACAGATATTTTGAATACCATGATTATCAGAAAAGAAATTCTGGGGCAAGGTTTCAAATACATCAGCACCGATTATTTCGAGACCCAAGTGGTAAGACTTGGATATAATTACAAATTCTAATTCAGGAGTAAGCGCATACACAAACTTGCTTTATCCATTTTATTACTATTTTTAAAGTGACTGATACCTCTGCTTTGTAACGTTTCATCACGTAACAACATATAACTACTTCAATAAGCATTTTTTCTGAAATCTGCAACCGATACTTTGCAGATAATATAGTAATATTGAGGTCTTAATCTTTAAAAAATGCTTAAATAGATTTAATAATTGAAGAACCTAAATCTTTGAAGTTTTTTGAATAGGAGATATTCATCGGATTGCATTCATACAATAATTAAAGCTAAAATATTTATTGCGTATTTCAAAAGGAATATCAAGCCAGTGATACTGATCTAGTCAAGTTAACTTCGGGTACTTAAAACTATTTTACCACCCATTGGTTTAAGTATTTTACAGAGTCACTAAATCTTGTGTTAGATAAACAGGACTCCGTCTGGTTAATTTCCACAAATGCTCGTAAATGACCTAAATTTATACAAATCAAAAATTTGATTTACGTGCTAAAACACATTTATACATAGTTATAAATCCCTTTCAAGACCGGGAAAAAGGTTGGGATGGGGTTATACTAGTATAATTTCAAAATAATGTTTTTAGTTGAAAATTCCCTATCTAAGTTAGCTTCCATTGCTACAATTTTAAAGAAAAATTTATGTTTGTTAATTAAAATAAAATCAATGACAAATTTTTTACAAGCTAAGTGGGAAAACATAGTTATGGCTAATTATGCGGTTCCTATTTCAGTATTACAACCTTATTTGCCAACGGGTGTTGAAATAGACACTTACCAAGGCAACGCCTATGTGAGCTTAGTAGGATTTTTGTTTAAAGATACACGCATATTTAAAATACCTATTCCAAAATTGGGCACGTTTGAAGAAGTCAATTTGAGGTTTTATGTGTATCGCAAAGAAAACAACCTACTGAAACGGGGAGTAGTATTTATAAATGAAACCGTGCCATACTTGCCTGTGGCTTGGTTAGCTAACAAATTGTACAAAGAACATTACACCGCTGTTAAAACCAAATATAATTGGCAAATAGACGAACACGAAAAACACATTACTTACCAATGGTTAGTTAACAAAAAATGGAACAGTATATATGTTGAAGCAAATAATCGGCCTTTAGAGATGCCTAAAAATAGTTTTGAAGAGTTCATTTTTGAACATTATTTCGGCTACACGAAAGTAAATGACAAAACTACCGAAGAATATAAAATCAATCATCCTAGTTGGCATATAAACACCGTGACAAAAACAACTATTGATTGCGATTTTGAAGCCAATTATGGCATCGATTTTGCTTTTCTAAATTCCGCTAATCCTGCATCGGTATTCCTAGCTGAAGGATCTACCATCGAGGTAAAGTGGAAAAGAAAAAAGATTTAGCTGATTATAGGCATAACTAAGGGTTTTCGTCCTATCCGCACGCAGATAAAATTGCTAATACTTCAAAAATAAATAGCATTCTAAGTTTTCAAATCAATGTCTTGAGTAATTAAGAATAAAATAAATATTGTTATTATGGGGCGTAATTGACAGCAAATTCGCACTTATTAATTTTTAAGGCACAGATTTAATACTAAATACAAAAGCGTGTTTTCTAAATAATGTTTTTAAATACACATTACCCAACAACCGAGTTTAAACAATTTCAATACTCAACTAAATATATACTAAGCTAAATTTGACGAAAAATCAAATATGTGTTCCTTCCATAAAAAGGACAGAATAGCCCAGATTGTTAAATTCCTTTTAAAAAAGCCCCTCTTTTTTTATCGGCAAAACGAAGTTTTGAGCCGAATGTGTGCGTGCGGTTTGGGAGAAGTTAAAAACAAGCCTAAGCTAGCTACCTTGACATTATACGGCTTAATACCCAACACCCACCATCTATAAAATTACCTCAATTTGTCTCGTCTTGAAATAGGGTTACACTAAACAAGACTTTTCCATAGTTTTAAAACTTTGAAAAGCTTAAAAATGACCAAGATCTAATTTACTTTTAGAGAATTCTAATTGAAATACTCTTTCATTCGTTCGAAGAAAGACTTATCGTTCTTGCCTGGTTGCGGCTGAAAATTGGGTGCGGTTCTTAATTTTTCCAGCATGGCTTTTTCGTCATTGCTCACAGTTTTGGGCGTCCACACATTCACATAAATGAGTTGGTCACCTTTGCCGTAGCTATTGATGTCTTTTACGCCTTTATCTTTCAATCGCAATATTTTGCCAGCTTGTGTACCGGGGTCTATTTTTATGCGCACTTTGCCATCAACAGTGGGTACTTCTACAGAGCAACCAAGGGCTGCATCTACAAAACTGATGTGTAAATCGTAAATAATATTGTTGCCATCACGTTTTAGTAATTCATTTTCTTCTTCTTCCACTACAATAAGCAAATCACCCGGATAACCTCCGCGTTGCGGCACATTTCCCTTGCCATTCATAGAAAGTGTCATGCCGTCAGCTACACCAGCAGGTATTTTCACACTTATTACTTCTTCATTAATTACTCGACCTTCACCACTGCAAACCTCACATTTTTGTGATATAATTTTGCCTTCACCATTACAAGTTGGGCAGGTAGTTGCAGACATCATTTGTCCAAACATGGTGCTAACCACTCTTTTTACCTGACCAGTGCCGCTACAAGTACCACAAGATTGAAGTGAAGTTCCATTTTTAGAACCATTGCCGCTACAAGTTTTGCAGGTTACATGCCGTTTTACTTTTATTTTTTTCTCTACTCCATTGGTAACTTCTTCCAGATTGAGCTTGAGCTTTATCCTAAGGTCAGAGCCTTTTTTTTGCCTTGCACTACCACCGCGGCTTCCTCCAAAAAAACTACCGAAAGGACTTTCTTCACCAAATACATCGCCAAATTGGGAGAATATATCGTCCATATTCATGCCTCCACTTCCGCCCGCAGCAGATGCACTACCGCCTTGGTGACCAAAACGATCGTATTTTTGCTTTTTTTCAGGATTGCTGAGTACTTCGTATGCTTCTGCTGCCTCCTTAAATTTCTCTTCAGCGGCTTTGTCGCCTGGGTTTTTATCGGGGTGAAACTGTATGGCCGCTTTTCTGTAGGCCTTTTTTACTTCATCAGCAGATGAAGATTTGCCAACGCCTAATATATCGTAATAATCTCTTTTTGCCATTTTTATGCCCCTATCACTACTTTAGCTACGCGAATCAATTTATCATTTAAATAATATCCTTTCTCAATCTCATCAATTATTTTCCCCTTCAATTCTTCTGATGGTGCGGGAATTTGTGTAATCGCCTCATGTAAATCGGGATTGAAATTTTCCCCTTTTGATTCCAAAGGATTTAATCCTTTTTGTTCTAATATTTTTGAAAATTTATTAAAAATTAAGTTTACTCCATCTTTCAATAATTGAATATCTTCAATACTTTCTTGATTGGAATATGAACGCTCAATATCATCAGCCACTGGAATTAAAGCCAACATCAATTGCTCATTGGCAGCACTTATCAATTCCATTTTTTCTTTAGAGGTGCGTCTTCTGAAATTTTCAAATTCAGAATAAAGCCTCAAATATTTATCTTTTGATTCTGATAAATCGGCTTCTAACTTTGCAATTGCCTCATTTTCAGTGCTTTCTAAAGTTTGCTGTTGCTCAACTGATTGTTCCGTTTCTTGCTCAACTTCTTGATTTTCAGTTGAAAAATCGTTGGTTTGGTGTGTATTCATACTTATGATTTTTAATTTTTGCTTACAATAATATTGCCATCTCAGCTTCGGTGACAGATTGGCATAAAAAAAGGCTGGAATTTCCAACCTTCGTTTTGTGTTTAAAAGTACTTATTGGTCTTTTACTAGCCGCAAAGCTTCTCTGAAAATTCCAACTAAAATCGCTAATGCGAAACCTATAGCCGAGAAAATCATAATTGTTTTGATGTAAACAGCTTTCTTTTTGTTGTAAGGCTTTTTAAGAATGGCGAAATCTTCAATTACCAATAAATCTTGCCTTGTATTGAGTACCTCGTAAATTCCCATTTGCTCTTCATACAATTTCATTATCGATTCATTGATAGCACTCGGATTAGATACAAAAAATGTTGATTTTCCTGAAACGATTCCAGGGGTAATATTTTGCTTTATAGAATCAAGAAGTTTGATTTCCTGCTCAAGCTTGTTGTAAATTTTTTCTTTAGTGTATACAATCAAATCGGTTTTTAACTTGGCGTATTTGTTATTCCTAATCAAATTTGGAATAGAAGAATTGAGTTGGTAATACAAGTTGTAGTCAGTAACTTCTACTTCAAAATTGAATTTGTTGGTAATTATTTCTTCTGATTTAGTTTTTTTAGGAATTATCTCGCTTGTAACGTTAATTTTAACAATTTTTTGAGCTTCAGCAGAGTCAATTTGCAAAATCCGACCTAGTTCATCAGCATTGCCATCCTCAATCAATAACTTGCATTTTTCAACCATCGATGATACATCCTCTGTATTCAATACATTAGATACTCCTATTAAATTAGATTTGAAAATGCTTTTGTCGGTAAATGTTTTTAAAAAACCGATTGCACCACCAATTGCAGTCGCTATTATTAAAAGTTTGGCCTGCTTGGTGAAAAAATTAATAATCTTCTCGAGTAAAAGAAGCAAATCAATTTCATCTGATGCGTTGTTGTTTTCCATTTTTGGTATTTGTGTGTAAAAATATGGCTAGCTGGCCAATAACCAAAATATATATTGCGATTAAAAGAATACGGTTTGTAAAAATTTAATTTTACAATATCCCTTTCGTGCTAGGAATACTATTTTCACCTGTTTTTTTTACGGCCATTTTTATCGATTTTGCTACTGCTTTAAATATAGCCTCAATTTTATGATGCTCATTTTCGCCCTCAGCTTTTATATTCAGGTTGCACTTGGCGGCATCGGAAAATGATTTGAAGAAATGATAAAACATTTCCGTGGGCATTTCTCCCACTTTTTCCCGTTTGAATTCTGCATCCCATACCAGCCATGGCCTTCCTGAAAAATCAATGGCAGCTTGGGCAAGGCAATCGTCCATAGGTAAAAGCCAGCCGTACCGTTCTATTCCTTTTTTATCTCCCAAGGCTTTAAAATAAGCCTCTCCGATAGCCAAAGCGGTGTCTTCTATAGTGTGATGCTCATCAATTTGCAAATCACCTTTTACTTGTACTTCTAAATCAGCACCTGAGTGCTTGCCTAATTGGTCGAGCATGTGGTCGAAAAAACCCAGACCAGTTTCGCACTTGGTTTTACCCGACCCATCAAGATTTAATTTGATATAAATATCAGTTTCGTTGGTTTTTCTAAGAATTTCTGCCACCCGGTTTGGTGATTTTAGGTATTGATATATTTGATACCAATCTTCCGATTGTAAATTCACATTACTACTTTCAATCATATTATTAAACAGAATGGACTTACAACCTAAGTTTTCCGCCAATTTGACATCTGTGAGTCTATCGCCAATTACATAGCTATTTTTTAAGTCATATTCAGCAGAAAAATAGGTAGATAGCATTCCAATTCCAGGTTTTCTAGCGGGCAGATTATCTTTCTCAAATGATTTATCGATATGGATATTTGAGAACACAACATTCTCATTTTCGAGCGTTTTTAGCATTTTGAAATGTGCTGGCCAAAAGTCAGATTCTGGAAATGATTCTGTACCCAAACCATCTTGATTTGTAACCATAACCAGTTCATAGTCAAGTTCTTTGGTTATTTTATGTAAAGCAGTGATTGCCCCTTTTATAAACTCCAATTTTTCAAGACTATCGATTTGGAAATTGTCTTTCGGTTCTACGATTATTGTGCCGTCTCTATCAATAAATAATACTTTCTTTGCCACTTTTTAGTTTTCTGCGTTGATTTGGAGGTCAAAAATACGGGTTGAACGTGGTTTTTCACTAAACAAAATAAATTTAGTTGCGGTGACTTATATAAGTAATCAATTTTTACCCTTTCAATTAACTTTTTTAACTTCGCAACCTTATTTTTTATAGAAACACAAATTATGTCAGCATACAATCCGCAGGAATTAGAGAAGAAATGGCAAAAATATTGGAAGGAAAATCAAACTTTCAAAACACATAATCCCTTATCAGGAGGAGAGGGAGCGGGAGACAGGCTACCTAAGTTTTTTGCGTTGGATATGTTTCCTTATCCTTCAGGAGCGGGTTTGCATGTTGGGCATCCGCTGGGGTATATTGCTACTGATATAGTTTCGAGATACAAGCGATTGAAGGGATTTAATGTATTGCATCCAATGGGTTTTGATTCATTTGGGTTACCTGCCGAGCAATATGCCATTCAAACCGGACAACATCCTGCCATTACCACCGAGCAAAACATAAATCGATATAGGCAACAACTTGATAATTTGGGGTTTAGCTACGATTGGGGCAGAGAAGTAAAGACAAGTAATGAAGGATATTACAAATGGACCCAATGGATTTTTATACAAATTTTTAATAGTTGGTACAATAAAGAAACTGACAAAGCAGAATCAATAGATTTATTAATTGAGAAATTTGAGAAGAGCGGCAATAAGGATATTAAAGCCGTTTGCGATGAAGATACTCTAAGCTTTACAGCAGAAGAATGGGAAAATTTTTCCGATGAAGAGCAACATGCTATAACACTTAAATATAGGTTGGCATATCTTGCCAATACATTTGTAAACTGGTGTCCAGGTTTGGGAACAGTACTGGCTAATGAAGAAGTAAAAGATGGGGTTTCTGAACGTGGCGGATTTCCGGTAATTCGCAAAGAAATGCCACAATGGCAATTGAGAATCACTGCGTATGCAGAAAGATTGATCAATGATTTGGATTTAATAGATTGGCCTGAACCTATAAAAGAGCAACAGAGGAACTGGATTGGAAAAAGTAAAGGGTGCATGGTGTCGTTCAAAGCCCCCCAACCCTCGAAGGGGGAGCCAGAATGGGCTGTCTCGGTATTTACAACTAGAGTCGATACTTTGTTTGGAGTTACGTATCTCACTTTAGCTCCTGAACATGAGTTGATTGACAAAATAACGACACCCGAGCAAGCAGAAGCTGTGGCCAAATATGTGTATTACGCTAAAAATCGCTCTGAAAGAGATCGTCAATCGGATGTAAAAACCATTTCAGGTGAATTTACAGGTACTTATGCCATCAATCCTTTCAACAATGAGAAAATACCGATTTGGATTGGTGAATATGTGTTGGCGGGTTATGGCACGGGAGCGGTAATGGCCGTACCTAGTTCTGATATTCGTGATTACAACTTTGCCAAACATTTCAACTTGCCCATCATACAAGTGCAGGAAGGCGAGTATACCGATATTTCAAAAGAAGATTTCAATCCCAAAGCTGGAACAATGATTAATTCCGGATTTTTGAATGGTTTGAATGTAAAAGAGGCAATAGATGCCGCAATTAAAAAAGTAGAAGAGTTAGGCGTAGGCTACGGAAAAGTAAATTTTAGAATCAGAGACAGCATTTTCAGTCGCCAACGCTATTGGGGCGAACCCATTCCAATATATTATAAAGACGGATTACCATATAGTTTGCCAGAAAGTGAACTGCCGCTTGTGCTGCCAGAAGTTGATAAATATTTACCAACAGAAGATGGAGAACCTCCGCTGGCAAGGGCGAAGGGGTGGGTTTACAAGCCCCTCCCTAACCGTAATCATCAGAGCGAATTATTAAGGAATAATGATGGAGGTGGAGTTCCCCTCCCCAACGGGGAGGGGCTAGGGGTGGGGTCTCTCCAAGATAGGGCAACCGTGCGGTTCTTCAATGAATCGAAAACTTCAAATTGGCAAACTACTTCTGCTGAAAAGTGGAAGAAAATTAAGGAGACAGCCAGAAATTTAAGAAAAAATCAAACAGATGCGGAAGAAATTTTATGGCAACATTTGAGAGGCAAACAGTTAGGATATAAAATCAGGAGGCAACAAGTGATTGAAAGTTTTATTGTGGACTTTGTTTCTTTGGATAAAAAAATAGTAATGGAAGTTGATGGAGGAAAACATATCGATGCTGAGATACAACAGTATGACGAATTTCGAACAGAAGTTTTAAATCATTTGGGTTTCAAAGTTATTCGGTTTAGGAATGAAGAAGTTGAATTAAAGATTGGGGATGTTTTAAAGAAAATCAAACAGAATCTGGAAGAACCCCACCCCCAACCCCTCCCCGAAGGGGAGGGGAGTTTCCCCCTCGAAACCAATACCATGCCTGGCTGGGCGGGATCTTCTTGGTATTTCTTTAGGTATATGGATTCCCAAAAGGATAAGGAATTTGCCTCAAAAGAGGCATTGAACTATTGGCAAGAGGTCGATTTGTATTTGGGCGGAAGCGAACATGCTACAGGACATTTGCTTTACAGCCGCTTCTGGACTAAGTTCTTGTACGACTTGGGCTACGTAAATGTAAAAGAATACGCTAAAAAACTAATGAATCAAGGCATGATTCAGGGAAGAAGTAATTTTCTTTATCGTATTGCTACTCCCCCCTCTGAAGAAGAGGGGGTGGGGGTGAGGTTTGTAAGCTATGGCTTGAAAAACCAATATGAAACAACTCCCATTCATGTAGATGTAAACATTGTTGAAAACGATATTTTAGACATAGAAAAGTTTAAAAACTCAAGAGATGAATATAGAAATGCCCAATTTATCTTGGAAAATGGGGCTTACATCTGCGGATTCGAAGTCGAAAAAATGTCCAAATCCAAGCACAATGTCGTAAACCCTGACGATGTGGTGGAAAAATACGGAGCCGACACCCTTCGCCTTTACGAAATGTTTCTCGGACCGCTCGAAATGTCAAAACCTTGGAATACCAACTCAATCAATGGCGTTTCTCGTTTTCTTCGCAATGTGTGGAAGCTTTTCTATGATGAAAACGGCAATTGGCTTGTCACAGATGAAACTCCTACTGATAAAGAACTCAAAACGCTTCATAAAACCATCAAAAAAGTAGAAGAAGATATTGAACGATTTTCGTTCAATACCTCAGTTAGCACATTCATGGTTTGTGTAAATGAACTTAGTGATTTGAAATGCCATAAAAAAGCCATCTTAAAAGAATTACTCATTATTTTAGCTCCTTATGCTCCACACATTGCAGAAGCTTTAAATCTTCAATTTGGTTATAATGGTAAATTCAATTTTCAAAGTGATGAAATTCCGAAAAATTATGAAGGAATTGATAAATTACGTTTGAAATGGCCTGTACTTCAAGAAAAATACCTTATTGAAAACAGCTTCGAATATCCAATTTCCATCAATGGAAAAGTAAGGCATAAAATGGTATTTCCTTTAGATGCTACTCAGCAAGTAATTGAAGATGAGGCTATTGCCTCGGCAGAAATTCAGAAATGGCTAGAAGGTAAAGCACCTAAAAAAGTAATCGTAGTTCCTGGGAAAATAATAAATGTAGTACTCTAATTTTACAATCATTTCCAATATATTATATTTCACAATAATTCAAGTCTATAAACTTATCGTCCAATAGCATGAAAAACTAACCATAATTTCAATTTGTGTATTTGTAGCACAACTCGCTGTTTCTCAATCGTTTGAGGGATATATTAAATGAAAATTTAACCTAGCAAATGCCTCAGCTGCTGGCAAACCTACCATGTCTGAAAAAGACAAAGAAGATCTTGCTGAGATGAAAGACCAATTGTACGACCCTAACATAAAAAATAATCCACAATTGAAATCGCAGATTGAAAAATCCATTGCTATGATGGAAGGCCAGTCGGGTGGAGGAGATGCCTTGGCTTCGATGATGCCCAAAGGTGTAACCGTAAAAATGAAAAATGGAAATAGCGCAGTAGCAATGGAAAGTGGCATGATGAAATCTAGATATTTAGTAAGGAAAGCAGCAGAAGGAAGCATTAATATCAACGATGAAAAAAGACTTTCAGTAAACAAAGCACTAAATCTAAAGGCGACAACAACTTTATTGTTGAAAAAACTTCCGAAACAGCCAAAATATTAAGCTACGCCTGCACAAAATACATCGTAAAAGGAACAGACAAAAAATCTGGAGCTAATACCACCACTTTACTATGGACAACCTCTGATATTGCAGGTATTGATTATGCAGAGCTATATAAAAATGCTTCGAGCACCGGACAAAGCTTTTTTTTTAAAGATGTAAAGGGTATTCCGTTGAAAATAGAAATGAAAATGAGTGGAATGGAAATGAAAATGAAAGCAGTAGAGGTAAAACAAACGTCTATTTCAGATTCGGAATTTGCTATACCTGCGGGATATTTAGAAAAGAAATCTGCTTATTGATTTTTGGATTCATATACCATTAAGATTTGGGGTTGAGCATGGTTAATTTATTTAAAAGGTAACCTACTGAGCCAATGCAACATAAATTTATCATATACCGCATATTGTATTTGCTCTTGAGCTTGGTTGCAATACACTAATTCTTTGTGTAGCAGCGCATCTAAACTTCGCTTTACAGATGCAGAAGATTGTAATTTGTGCTTTTTTATAAATTCAGCATTGTAAGGCTGCGATATACTTGTTTCTACGGCCAGTGCCTTTAACATTTGCCATTGAGCATCGGTAAGCAGATTGCGAACTTGGTAGTAATAAGGTTCGTACTCTTTTAATATGTCATGTAAAGTATGATACACTTCTTCCATATTTATTTTTTTTATCCCTTTTTGGAATAAATGATGGCACAAACTCTGTGTATAGTAAGTATGCCCAAAAGTAAGCTCCAATATCAAGGCGATGGCTTCAGGGCTAATAGTTCGTTTGCGAGACGTAAATATTTGATAGATAAAATCCGAATAAATTTGTGTGTCAATTTTATGCAAATACATAGGGCTACAGGAGGCAAAAAAAGGTCGTTTTGCACTTTGAAATAGCTCGTGCATCAGGTGTTGATCGCTACCACTATATATAAATTTAATATTTCTAACCTGTTGCATTGTGGCACGAAGCATAGCCTCGGTATTTTTTTCTGGGTATTTGAGTATTTGCTGAAACTCATCAATGGCAATTACAATTTGCACATTTTGGGAGTCAAGAAAATATAATATATCTTGAATCGTGTTTTCTTTAATTTGTTCTTTCGACACATCAAGGCTCAATTCTGGATTGCCCGTGAGGGCATCGAAGCTTACTTTAGGCCGTAAGCTACCGATGGCGGCAATAAATTTTCGTCCAATTCCCCTATGGATAGGAAAGTTTAGAGCTATTTCTTTGGCTAAAACCAACGCAAAATCGGCTTGATTTTGAGTGAATTGGATGTCAATATAG
>CAZMFZ010000057.1:21089-22075 GCA_964565665.1 uncultured Bifidobacteriaceae bacterium
GTCCAAATACATCATTATTGCTTGATATTTTGTTTAAAACATGGCGAATAAGCCCCGTTTTTCCTATCCTTCTAATAGATAACAAAGTGAAATTTTGCCCATTTGCAAGACCTGAAACTAGCGTATTTGTTTCTTTTTCCCTGTCACAGAAGGTTGCAGCCCCCATATATTGTGATATTGGAAACGGATTAATATCTGTATTGCCCATGCCACAAATATACAAATTGTAATTAACAATATGTATATTACAATTTGTATAATTTTTATTGACACAAAGTTCAAATCTCAATTAATTTTCAATATTTCTGTTCCTGAAATGATAAAAACATTATCTTCTTCCTGAGGTGAAATGCTATGATGCCCCGTAAAACTACCGAAGGCTGGCAGAGTGAATATTTGATTTGATAAATGAAAACAAGCCAAGCGAATGTGCTGCCTGCCTCGGCCCTTGAGTTCATAAGCTGGATGAATATGTCCGCAAATGGTAATAATCGGTATTTGGCTTGTAATAGGATTTTCCCCATATGTCTCTACCTTTTTTTTGCTTTCTGCTTTGTTCTCTACTTCAGATTGTTCGTGAACTATCAAAACGCCATCTATAAGCAACCTATTTACCAATTGGATATTTAAAGCTTCGTAATCGACAGGTTTCAAAATGTCGTGGTTGCCTTTGATAAGAATAGTTTGTAAAAAAGGGAAGTTGTCGATTAAATTTTTAAATGCAACACATTCTTCATTGTAGAGAGAATGGAACATATCACCCAAAAATAGTATTTTTTTGGGCTTGAACTCAGTTATAAGCTGGAACAAGATTTCCAAATCGTTTTCAAAAGGTTTTTCAGATATGTAAATGCCATGTTTTCGGAAATGTGTGGCTTTTCCAAAATGAGCATCAGCAATCAAAATCGCTTCTTGCGACTTCCAATACATTGCTTTTTGAGGCAAAAGAATGAATTCTTGGTCATGAAGTGTGATAAGCATATTGC
>CAZMFZ010000058.1:0-21958 GCA_964565665.1 uncultured Bifidobacteriaceae bacterium
ACTTAGCATTTTGATTCAAACGGTAATGTGGTGAAAATACCATTTATAAAGTATCAAAAATAAATAATTTAGGCGAGACTAAAAATTAAATTTTTTTATACTAATATTAAAAAGTTATCCCTTACAAGTTACTAACTCTTATAAGGGATAATTTCTTAAACTTTAAATGCTAGTGCTTTCCTAATACTCAAATGCCAATTCTGCATCTTGTATTTCGTGCCAAGGCAATCCGTATTGGTTTAAATCTGCCATAAATGGGTCGGGGTTGAACTCTTCAGTATTGAAAACTCCTGTGCCTTTCCACTTGCCTTCAAGCATCATTTTAGCCCCAATCATTGCAGGAACACCAGTGGTGTACGACACCGCTTGGGCTTTCACTTCTCTATAGCACTCGGCATGGTCGCAATTGTTGTAAATGAAATAGGTCTTTTCTTTGCCGTCTTTTATGCCTTTTATTTGGCATCCAATGGAAGTTTGCCCGGTATAATTTTCGCCTAGCGAACCCGGATCAGGCAATACCGCTTTCAAAAATTCTAATGGTATCACATCCATACCTTTGTACTTCACAGGTTTTATGCCTGTCATGCCCACATTTTGCAATACTTCTAAGTGGGTAAGGTATTGTTGACCAAATGTCATCCAAAATCTAGCTCTTTTCAATGTTGGAAAGTTTTTAACCAACGATTCCAACTCTTCATGAAATAGCAAATACGATTCTTTTGGTCCTACATTTGGATAATCTACAGATTGATGAATAGACATAGGCTCAATTTCTATCCATTGACCGTTTTCGAAATATTTTCCATTTTGGGTAATTTCACGAATATTAATTTCAGGATTGAAATTGGTAGCAAACGCCTTTCCGTGGCTTCCAGCATTGCAATCTACTATATCTAAATAGTGTATTTCATCAAAATGATGGGTAAGGGCATATTTGGTATATATATTGGTAACACCAGGGTCGAAACCACAACCCAGCAATGCCATTAATCCTGCTTCTTTAAATCGGGCTTGGTAAGCCCATTGCCAGCTGTATTCAAACTTGGCTACATCCTTTGGTTCGTAATTGGCTGTATCTAAGTAGTTTACGCCTGTTTCGAGACAAGCATCCATTATAGTTAAATCTTGATAAGGCAATGCAACATTGATAACCATTACAGGCTTAAATTGCTTAATCAAAGCTACCAATTCAGGCACATTGTCGGCATCTACCTGAGCTGTTTTTACATGGGCTTTGCCAATATCGGCTGCAATTTTATCGCATTTCGATTTGGTACGGCTTGCTAGCAGTATTTCACTGAATACTTCAGGCAACTGTGCACATTTATGAGCTACCACCGAACCTACGCCACCAGCACCTATTATTATTATTTTACGCATTGCTATATTTTTATATTTGTAAAATGCGAAATTATCAATAAACCAATCAATACAATGCCACAATTTAGCTACTTAACAATTATTTAAAATTGAAAGATAAAAACGAGGATTAAAAACCCTTTATATTTTTATTCAAGATTGAATTTCTAAAATACCGTATTAAAAATCTTGCCATCTGCGATGAAGATTACAAATCAATATCGCAATTGTGACTCAATAGCTATACTTGTCTTTCCAAAGCTTTTTCAAATAGCTTCGCATTTCTTCTTCTCTTGCACTTTTTCCCGGTTCGAAAAATTTTGTGCTGGCGAGTTCAGCTGGTAGAAATTCTTGATTCACAAAATTATTATCAAAATCATGCGCATATTTATAATCAGCTCCATAGCCTATTTTTTTCATCAATTTGGTAGGAGCATTTCGCAAATGCAACGGCACGGGCAAATCTCCATTTTCTCTTACAGCCATTTGGGCTTTCTTTATCGCCATATAAGATGCATTGCTCTTGGGCGAAGAAGCCAAATAAGTAGTGACTTGCGACAAAATAATAGAGGCCTCTGGGTAGCCTATCATTTGCACGGCTTGAAAGCCATTGGTAGCAAGCAACAAAGCATTGGGATTTGCATTGCCAATATCTTCGGAAGCCAAAATTAGTAGCCTACGGGCTATGAATTTTACATCTTCTCCACCTTCAATCATGCGAGCCAGCCAATATACGGCTCCATTGGGGTCGCTGCCTCTTATAGATTTGATAAAGGCAGAAATAATATCGTAATGCTGTTCGCCACCTTTGTCGTAAAGTGATATTTTCTGCTGGGCAATATCGGTTACCAGTTTATTGGTGATGGCAATGATTTCTGTTTCACTCGCATTTGCCACCAATTCCACCAGATTCAATAGTTTTCGGGCATCACCTCCCGAAATATTGATAATGGCTTCGGTTTCAATCAACTCAATATTTTTACTTTTTAAATAAATATCGTTGGCAATGGCATTTTGCATCAAGTGAATTAAATCTTGCTCTTCTAAAGGTTTTAAAATATACACTTGGCAGCGTGATAGCAATGCCCCCACTACTTCAAAAGAAGGATTTTCGGTAGTAGCCCCTATCAGAGTGATAATGCCTTTTTCAACTGCCCCTAGCAAAGCATCTTGTTGCGATTTATTGAATCGGTGTATTTCATCTATAAAAAGGATGGTTCGCTCACGAAATTTTGCTTGCTCTATCACTTCACGCACTTCTTTTACTCCGGCACTAATGGCGCTCATTGCCACGAAGTGCATTTTCATTTGATGGGCCAATATGCCGGCTATGGTTGTTTTGCCAACCCCGGGTGGCCCCCAAAGAATGAAAGAGGGAATATTGCCTGTTTCTATTATTTTACGAAGAATACCCTTCTGACCAACCAAATGGCTTTGCCCAATAAAATTATCGAGCGAAGTAGGTCGCATTCGTTCAGAAAGGGGAATATTTGAAGACATGATTCAAAAATAGAGAGTAAATTATGAAATGATCTCAAAAGACTTTATTTGTTTAAATATTATTGCCTCGCAATAGCCCTTATATTTATTGAAAATTTTTTGCAATAGAATTAAAAATCTAGAAAAAATATTTAGATTCACGACATAATTCGTATATTCGTATAAATAATGTCGCATGGAAAATTATAGCTTATTAGAAGATCGTTCATCAGCAGATATAGCGAGTGAGCCAGCAGTAGTTTATGGTCGCAATAGAGGCGGATTTAGCTATATCAGCACCGCTCGCAAAGGACTCACAAAGAAAAATTTATTGGTATTGAAGAAAAACACCAATCTCGACCTCGATACCTTATCCAATCTGCTTGATATTAACCCTCGCACCATCCAGCGCAGAACCGATGACGAGCCATTTAAAACAAGCACGTCTGAGAAAATGCTAGCTTTGTCAGATTTGTATTTATTCGGCTTCGATATTTTTGAAGAACGAAAATTATTCTACAAATGGATGGACACTCCCATTTTGGCTCTCGACAACGAAAAACCAATTAGCTTCCTCGATACTTTTTATGGCATTAATGAGGTAAAAAACATCATTGGGCGTTTAGCATACGGCATTCCTTCCTGATGATGGAGCTTTTTCGTATTACCCAAGCGCGCTATGCGGCCGACATGACAGGCGAAGGCTCAAGATTGTACGGAGCAAGATGGAACAATATCGGCACGGCCTGTATTTACACTGCCGAAAACAGAGGATTGAGCCTTTGTGAGCATTTCTGTTCCTCAAGTTTGGCAGCTCCTATACCTCACTTATCAATCTTAACCTATTCTATTGAAACTGAGTATATTTTTACTTTGCAGCTTGGAGATTTACCTTCAAATTGGCGTGAAATAAAGCACCCTGAAGAAACAAGAAACTTGGGTACAGACCTTATAAAATCAAACCAATATGCCATCATCAAAGTGCCTTCGGTAATTATGGAAGAAGAATACAATTGCATTATAAATATCTACCATCCAGATTTTAAAACCTTAAAAATCAAGTATATACGTCCCTTTTACCTTGATTCAAGATTTAGAAATTCGCCATAGCATTCTAATTCTTCTCATTATAAATGCTGCAAATAGTATCTCAATAACCATATTACACTAGTGCCAAAAATCACCCCAGTTTTACAAAAAATATTTGCTGTATATGCATTATTCGTTTTCTTAGGCTTTTTTCTAATGCTTTATCCGTTCATGTTTTTCTTTGTACATTTCAACTGGGCAAGAACGATTAACCACTGGCTTTATCGCATCTGGGGGCATCTGGTGTTTTTTTTTACTGGCGTTTGGGCAAGCCCAGATTGGCGGTTTAAACGAAAAAAAGGTCAAGCATACGTATATTGTGCCAATCACACTTCCTATGCCGATATACCTACTTTGTATGTCAATATTGTGCAAGATTTGATTTTTATTGGCAAAAGTTCGCTTGGTAAAGTGCCATTATTCGGTTACACCTATTCAAAAGTGCATATATTAGTAGATAGAAGAAGCACACACAGCCGTAAAGATGTGATTGAAAAAACCAAACAAGCAGTTAAGAGTGGCATTTCACCCGTATTTTTTCCTGAAGGCACAATACCAAAAGTTGGCAAACGCCCCGAAATGATTGAATTTAAAGATGGAGCTTTCAAAGTGGCAATAGAAATGCAAGTGCCAATAGTGCCTGTGGCAATATTAAACAACTACTTAATATTGCCTGATAATGAGAAGTTTAACCTTAAAATAAGACCAAGTAAGGCTGTATTTCTAAAGCCAATTGAGACCAAGGGATTGGGTTTAGAAAGCTTAAACGAATTAAAACTGCAAACCTTCCAAGCAATTGATAAGGAATTGAAAGCCAATCTAAAAGTTAAAACTCCACATGTAAAAAAGAATCTTTAGTTTATCAATATGTCGAAATAATAAGATTTTAAAACTTAGGTAAGGGAGCTTACAAAATTGGCATTGTGGCAATATCAGCGTATAATTGCGTAGAATTTGAATAAAAATAGAAATGAAGTCAGACGTAGAATTGGCAGATGAATTAGCTGCATCATATATAAAACTCACACAAGAAATATCGAAAGTAATAGTTGGGCAGCAGGAAGTGGTAAAGCTAGTGCTTACGGGCATTTTAAGCCGTGGACATTGTCTATTAGTTGGGGTGCCAGGTTTGGCCAAAACTTCGCTAATTCAAACCATAGCCAACGCCCTTGATTTAGATTTCAAACGCATACAATTTACACCCGATTTAATGCCTTCAGACATTACGGGTTCTGAAACTTTAGACTCAAACCGCAATATCAAATTTGTAAAAGGGCCAATATTTGCTAATATTATTTTGGCAGATGAAATAAATAGAACGCCACCTAAAACCCAAGCCTCACTCTTGGAGGCTATGCAAGAACAAAGTGTAACTATTGCAGGGCAAACTTATAACCTTGATAAGCCTTTTTTCGTGCTAGCAACCCAAAATCCGATAGAACAGGAAGGTACCTATCCCCTACCCGAGGCCCAATTGGACAGATTTATGTTCAATATATTGCTTACTTATCCTTCATTGCAAGATGAAATTGAGGTGGTAAAAAGCACCACATCGGAGAAAAAGGTAAAAATTAATAAAATAATAAGTGGAAAAGAAATAAAGGATTTCCAAGAATTGGTGCGTAAAGCTCCAGTAGCTGATAATGTGGTAGAATATGCGGTAAATCTTGTGCATAAAACCCGCCCCAATACAGCATTGGCTACAAAAGAGACAAACGAATACCTAGAATGGGGTGCAGGACCTAGGGCATCGCAATTTTTAGTGGTGGGTGCAAAATGCAATGCCTTGCTCAATGGCAAATATTCGCCAGATATTGAAGATGTGCAGGCTGTGGCACTACCCATTTTACGACATCGACTAGTACGCAACTTTAAAGCTGAGGCAGATGGTGTAAGTGTTGAAGATATGGTGAAAAGATTATTGTAGGTATATTACAATGCTTTTTTAATCATCTAAAGTCTAATTTAGTATGCGACTGGCATTGTACAGTAAAGGCTTTTTTTTATTCTTCTTTTTTTGCTCTACTTTTTTTGCCTTTACTCAAATTACCATTAAAGGCAAAGTGACCGATGCTGCCAATGGTGAGCCCTTACCATTTGTAGTTATTCAATTTCAAGGTAGCATAATTGGGGCTCAGTCCGATTTTGAAGGTAATTATTCAATCAAGTCTAGTTTAATAAGAGATTCACTCACAGCTACTTATGTGGGATATAAATCGAAAATTAAATCTGTAAAGAAAGGATTTCCTCAGCAAATCATCAATTTTCAATTGGCTGAGAATAGCCGCCAATTAGGTGAAGTAGTGGTAAAAAGAGGTGAAAATCCTGCTTGGGAAATATTAAGAAAAATACAAATACAAAAAACTATAAATGACAAACGCTCATTAAAAGCTTTTGAATATGAAAGCTATTCGAAAGTGCAGGTAGATATTGATAATATTTCTCAAAAGCTACGCAAACGTAGGATATTAAAAAATGTAATAGCTGCTATCGATAGTCTGAAAAAAATTACAAATGACGAAGGCAAGCCTATCGTTCCTATTTATTTGTCGGAAACTATTTCCAAAAATTATTATCAAACAAACCCCATAAAGCAAAAAGAGCATATTTCGGCACATAAAATAGCGGGGATATTAGATGAAAGCAATGCCCAGTTTATATCGCAAATTACGGGCAGCAGCATTATGGAATTTAATTTTTACCAAAACTGGATTCAGTTTCTAGGTCGAGATTTTGTGTCGCCCATTGCCGAAAGCTGGCGAGATTATTATGAATACGATTTGGAAGACAGCCTACTAATTGAGAGTGATTTTTGCTACAAAATCAATATCAAACCCAAAAGAGAATCCGATTTGGCTTTTAAAGGCACTATTTGGATTACAAAAAATGAAAACGCCATCAAAAGATGCGATTTGACTGTAGGGAAAACTGCCAATCTCAATTTCATAGATAAAATTAAGATTCAACAAGAATTTACGCCCACACTCCAAGGTGCTTGGCTACCTCAAAAAATGCGATTTAGCATTGATGTGGCTGAGCCTACCGATAGCCTTACCGGGCTTTTGGTAAAATATTATATTTCAAATAAAGATTTTGTGATAAACCAGCCTAAAAATGAAGCTTTTTTTCAAGTAGGGCTGGAAACGGATGAAAAGGCAAACGATTTTGATAATAGCTATTGGCAAGAAAATCGCCACGACAGCCTTTCTGACAACGACAGACAGGTGTTTCAAATGATAGATACGCTCAAGAATATGCCGGCTATAAAATCATATATTGAAATTATTGATATACTTGTGAATGGCTATAAAAAGCTTGGCTGTATTGAAATTGGCCCATATTCTCAGCTCGTTGCTTGGAATAATGTGGAAGGTGTAAGGGTGAAACTTGGCGTGCGGTCGAGCTATAAATTTAGCAAAAAATGGCTTTTAAAAGCTCATGGAGCATATGGCAGCATCGATGAAAAATGGAAATACGGGGCTTCTGCCGATTATTTATTCTCCAAAAGAAAATGGCTGTGGGCAGGCATCGAATATTCATATGATTTAGAGCAATTGGGCATATTTTCATTCAACAAAGCCAATATTTCCACCTTGTTTTTAGCTGTTTCTCGCTGGGGAAATTTGAGCAATTCCAACCCATTTTACATCAGCAATTATTCGTCTTATTTGCAAATAGATCCTTTTCGAGGCATTAGCACCAAATTGCAATTCAATTATCAGCAATTTAATCAAGTACCGATTAATTCAGACCGCTATAACTTCGGCTACTATTCTGTGCCAAGCGATACTACTTCTGCCATTAATCATACCTTAAATAACGCAGAACTTGTGTTTGAAACCCGGATTGCTCGCAGAGAAACATTTTTGTATTACGAACACAATCGCTTGTCGATGGGAAATGAGCAAGTGCCTATTTTCACTTTTAGGTATCATTTGGGGTTAAAAGGCGTGGGTGGCAGTCAATTTGCGTATCAGAAATTTGCATTACAAATGTCGCAGTTGGTTACAATTGGCAAATTAGGACGCTCGAGCTACACAATTAGAGGCAACTATGTGCCCAATACGTTGCCATTCCCGTTGCTTACCATTCACCAAGGCAACCAAAGTTTTGTGTATAGTGCAGGTATATTCAATTTGATGAATCTATTCGAATTTGTAAGTAGCCGTTCGGTTTCGCTCAATTATCAGCATCATTTTACAGGATTTTTCTTTAATCGTATTCCATTATTTGAAAAATTAAAACTTAGAGAAGTGGCTTCTTTCAATGCAGTCTGGGGCTTGGCTACACAAAACGACTTAAATCTTGTGCCTAAAAATGATGTGATTGGGTATAGGCAGTTTCATTCTCTCGACCCCAATATCCCCTATATGGAAGCTGGCATCGGCATAGAAAACATTGCAAAAGCATTTAGGGTAGAGTTTTTTAAGCGATTAACGTACCTTAATCAAGAGTATGAAATTCAAAATTGGGGAATAAAAGTAGCCGCTGCCTTTTCTTTGTAAATAATTCAAAATCAGATATTTACTTCTTTCTTTACTAATAATTTGGCAATTCCAATATACAATGCTGAAAATACAAAAAACACAAAAAACAAACCTAGTGTATTAATGAGGGCTTTATCGTAGCCAAGCTTTGAAACATCTATAAATGGATATGGGTAAAAGTCAGAGAAACTTCCTCTTACTAAAATACAAATAGCATACAACAATGGGAAAAGCAGCCATTTACCTATGTATTTCCATTTCAAACTTTTTTTATCTTCATACAAAAGCCAATAAATAATAAACTCAAAAGGAATAAAACTGTGCAATAGCTCATCTACCAGCATTTGAAGCCCTGTTGGTTCCCAAACATGCCGCAATAATACTTGGTAAATTAGCCCCACAATGGTAATATACACTGCAATAGCAGTAAGTACTCCTGATCTTTGAAAAAACATTTTTATGATGTTGCTATTATTGAAAAGCTTGCTAGTGTAGTATATAGCTACCAAGAGATTGCTCAATATAGTAAAAAAGCTGAAAAATCGAATTAGAGTTTCTCCAATGTCTGCAAGTCGGTTTTCGATCATCAAATGCAATTGTGCAATGACGGCAAACCAAGAAATAATAGCCCCAACGGTTGAAAATATTCTTTTGTTCATTGTGGTTACATGGATCTTTATTCACCACAAAAGTAGCATTCGAAATGGTTCATCTCCTATCTTTTAAAAAAATATAATCAAAAACTTTTTAGTAAGTTGTTGATATGATTTAGTCTGTGTGCTATGCCAAGCTTACCCAATCTTCATCAGCAACTGGGTCGGCAAGCGAAACAGGATTTCCCAGATAATCTATCCGTTTGCCCGGATAAATATGCACCTGCCACAAATATGCAACCAATGAAGTGCGATTAAGCGATGGATGAATAAATGGTTGTATATTTTCTTGATGAAATTGGGGCGATAGCGACCAATGCAAACCCGGATTGGCATGATGTGCCCCATGATAACCATTATTAAACATAATATTGTTGAATAATTTGCCAGTAAAATTTCTAGAATGGTTGTAAGGGTGCGTTTCATCACAGCCATCGTGTTGAAAATAATTGGTGCCTACAATGCCCCAAGCGGCATAATGGTGAGGGATAAATACAAAATATAAGCACCATTTCCAATCTACCAGCAATAGTGCGATTTTTATCCCTACTACGACTATTAACTCAAACATATATTGCCAAAACCAAGTCCTGTTGTGTACTAACATTTTCTTCACATATCTTATTTCAGCCGAAATAATATCGCCAGACATGATGTAAAAAAACAATAATTGATTGAGAATATTGAATGAAAAGCGCGCTTTTGATGTTCTAATGGCATCTTTAGGCGTTTGCATATACCGGTGGTGACTCAAATTGTGCCCTGGCAAATAGGCACTCACCGGATGCCCGTAAGTAATTGACAATATCACTTGAAATACTTTGTTTAAAAATGGCGTTTTGAAAATAGGCACATGAATAGTATTGTGAACTATTACCGCACAAGTGAAAGATAAAAAGCAATTGATAGCTACAAATATGGCTATGTGCCATGGTAAAAGTGTGTTTCGATGCAGCCAAGGCAAAATTGCCATTGCAAAATACAATGTCACGACCGCAATAGTTTTCACATCAGCTTTGTATTTAAGCATGGCTATGTTTTTCATACTAAAATTATATGTTTAGATAAAAAAAACAAAACATTATTTGAAAGAATAATTGGTAAAAATTGGCTTTTATGGTATTTAGCTCGTTATTATTTGAATGCAAATACCAATTTTAGGGCATTTCATCCAATTTTACTCTAATTTTCTCCAAATGTTCGTTATCAATTTCACCGTTTTCTCCGTTCTTCGGAAGGTGAACTTTCAATAAAAACATCAAGCCAATAGCGAAAAATACGCCCAGTACAATTACACTATTTCTAGGGCTGCCTGTAATTGCTTCTATCAAACCATAAGCAAATGTGCCAAGCACAATAGAAATAGAATTGGCAGCTTCGAATACACTAAAATAAGAGGCATTGCTATGCGAATTTCGAGGAATAAGTTTGGCAAAAGTAGCCCTTGAAAGCGATTGAATACCACCCATTACCAAGCCAACCACTGCAGCAAGTAGGTAGAAATCGAATCCGTTTCGAACCATGTAGGCCCCAAAGCAAATCAAAATCCATATTACTACCATTACTGATAAGGAAATTATATTGCCAAATCGAGCAGAAAGACGTGCAAATAGATAGGCTCCTGCAATGGCTATTATTTGCAAAATGAGTACTGTTCCAATTAAAGCAGCTGTGGGCAAGTGCAATTCCTTTTCAGCAAACACGGTGGCTATTAGCATTACAGTCTGCACCCCCATATTGTAAAAGAAAAATGCAATGAGAAACTGCTTGATGTTTGGGTAATTTACTATATCATTCAATACGGTTTTTAAGTTTTTGAATCCTTTGAAAATCCATCCTTTTTCTTTTGTGGCAATCAAAATTTCATCTTTGGGCAAATAATAAAATGAATACATGGCAAAGCCAAGCCACCATATTCCTACACTTAAAAATGACAATCGTGAAGCCAAACCTGTAGTAATGCCACCGAAAAATTCTGGTTTCATTATCATTAACAAATTGAATATCAGCAATAATACGCTTCCGATATAGCCCATTGAATAGCCTTTGGCGCTTATTCGGTCAAAGTGGTCTTCAGTAGCAATTTCGGGTAAATACGAATTGTAAAATACGAAACTACCACTATAGCCAATGCCTGCCAACACAAACATAATGATGGCTAAATCGGTGGTGTCTGTCTCAAAAAAAAACAAAAACATGCAGGCAAAGCTTCCTAAAAAGCAGAAAAAACGCATAAATATTTTTCTTCTGCCGCTATAGTCTGAAATTGAGGTGAGCAATGGGCTGGTAAATGCAATCAATAAAAACGTAAATGAAAGTGAATAAGAATACAACACTGAGTTTTTTACATCAAAACCAAAAAAGTGGATTATATCGCCACCTTGGGCATTTACAGCTACTTTTGAAAAGTAAATGGGGAAAATAGCTGATGTAATTACCAGATTGTAAACCGACACAGCCCAATCGTACATGCACCAGGCATTGATTGTTTTAGGATTGTTCTTCATAGTGCGAATATAAATAGGATGTCTTAGTTTTGCCACTCAATTTACATATTGAATGTTGCAGCAAAAAAAAATCATTATTATAGTGGGCACCAGACCCAATTTTATCAAAATAACCCAATTCGACAAAGAACTTGCAAAATATGGCAGCAAGTTTAACTACAAACTTGTGCATACAGGGCAGCATTATGATTACAATATGTCTGATATTTTTTTCGAACAGTTGCAAATCAGAAAACCAGATTATTTTTTGGGCATTCCAGGCGGAACACCTACTTTTCAAATAGGAATGATAATGGTGGAGCTGGAAAAGGTATTTGATGCAGAAAAACCTGATTTAGTAGTGGTTGTTGGCGATGTAAACTCCACATTTGCAGCTGCTTTTACAGCTTATAAAAAAGGAATAAAATTGGCTCATTTGGAAAGCGGATTGCGAAGCAACGACCGCGAAATGCCTGAGGAAATAAATAGAATATTGACAGATGAAATTTCAGATTTGTTTTTTGTGACAGAAGAATCAGGAGTTAATAACCTGATTATCAATGGTAAAATTGATGAACAAATCAAATTTGTAGGCAATACAATGATTGATACTTTGGTGGCTTTTGATTCTGAAATAGACAAATCAGATATTCTCCAAAAACTAACGATAAAAAGCAATCAATATGCTTTAGTTACCATACATCGCCCCTCAAATGTAGATGAAAAATTGAATTTGAATCTAACAATCGATATTCTCACAAAATTAGCGGAGAAAATAAAAATTGTATTTCCTATTCATCCACGAACATTGAAAAAAGCGGCTGAATTTGAGTTAAAATCACAACTGACTGAAAATTCAAATATTATCCTCACCTCACCTTTAGATTATTTTGCTTTTCAAAAACTTGTTAAGAATTGCAAGTTTGTACTCACCGATTCCGGTGGCATACAAGAGGAAACAACTTTCAGACAAGTGCCTTGCTTGACGCTTAGAAAAAATACCGAACGCCCGGCAACAGTAGAAATAGGAAGCAATGTGCTTGTTGAATTTAATGCCGCTAGTATTATGATAAAAGTAGATCAAATTATGGCTTCAAACTATAAAGAAAGTTCAATTCCGCCTTTTTGGGATGGGAAAGCTACAGAAAGGATAGTGAAAGTGTTGGCAGAAATTGCTTAAATTTGGAAATCAAATTTATTGAAATATGGGATTAGTAAATGCAGATATAGAATTATTGAATGCAGTGGATGTTTATCAAAACCGCTCAGGCAAGATGGCTAATGAACTGGTTAAAAAAGTGCAAATTAGGGCAATGGTTGATGCTGGAGCATATTATTTGGCCATTAATGAAAACATAAAAAACCAATTGGGCTTAATTGTCATTGAAAACACGTATGGCACGGGTGCTGATGGTACTCAAATAGAACTTGATATTGTGGGGCCAATAGAGGTACGCTTTAAAAACAGAAGAACAACTGTTGATGCAATGGTACTGCCAGGAAATTCAGAAGTATTGCTTGGTGCTATTCCTATGGAGGGCATGGATGTGATAATTAATCCTCTAAAGCAAACAATGGAAGTGAATCCAGAACACCCGTATGTGCCAAATTTTTCATAGAAATAATCCTTTAACTACTGGATTCCAACCTTTAAAATTCAAATTAACTTAGTGTATCCGCTAAAATTCAAAACCATATTCAAAGATAAAATTTGGGGTGGCAACAAAATAAAAACTATTCTAGGTAAGGATTTTTCACCACTACCCAACTGTGGAGAAACTTGGGAAATTTCAGGAGTAAAAGGCAATATTTCAATAGTAGCCGATGGCGAATTGCAAGGCAGAGATTTGGTAAGCCTTATTGATGAATTTAAAGGCCAATTGGTAGGCACGAAAGTATTCCAAAAATTCGGCAATGAATTTCCGCTTCTTATCAAGTTTATTGATGCCAATGACGATTTGTCTATTCAAGTGCATCCAAATGATGAACTGGCAAAAGAACGCCACAATTCGTTTGGAAAAACGGAGATGTGGTATATTTTCCAAGCCGATGAAGGGGCGAAATTAAATACAGGTTTCAACCAAAATATAGATAAGAAAACCTATCTTAACCACTTGAATAACAATACTTTAAGTGAAATACTTAATTTTGAAGACGTAGCTGTAGATGATGTGTTTTTTCTGCCTGCTGGGCGTGTGCACTACATTGGTAAAGGCGTGTGCTTAGCTGAAATTCAACAGACATCAGACATTACATACAGAATTTACGACTTCGACAGGCGTGACGATAATGGCAATTTGCGTGAGCTACACACCGATTTGGCCGTTGATGCTATCGATTATAATTGGTATTCCGATTACAAAACTGAGTACAATAAAAAGCAAAACGAGGCCACGAATCTGGTTGGGTGTACTTACTTCACCACCAATCGCATAGTGTTTAATGTTCCCTTGGCTAGAGACTACTCAGCTATCGACTCTTTTGTGATTTATATATGTATTGAAGGGGGATTTGAGATAAAAGCCGACTCCATTTCTTATATGGTTAAAAAAGGAGATTCAATATTGCTGCCTGCACAATTTAAACATGTAGCGTTGCTACCTAGCCAAACAGCCAAAATTCTTGAGGCTTGGGTGCCATAATTTCATTCCTGCAACTAGGATTTGGGCAACTCAGCTTCTACCAATTGCTTTATTTGCCCCAATATCGGGTTCCAACCTTCACCATTATTGTAGGCTTCGGTATACCTTCTTTCTCCTTCTGCTACTGTAGAATAATCGCCTTGGGTAACTTTGAATAAAGTTTTCCCCTCCGATTCTTCTAAAATATAGGTTACAGTTAAATAATTTTGCGAAATGTCGTCAATGGTAGAATTTGGGTCAATAGTGGTGTAAATCAACACCTTTTCAGGTTCAATTTTTAAAATATTGCCCCTTACGAACACCATTTCTTTGCCTTGGTAACTCCCCTTCCATAATAAACTACTTCCAACTTTCCAATCTGATACTGTTTCGCAACCAAACATATATATTTTGGTTTTTTCCGGATTTACCAGTGCATCCCATACTTTATTGGCTGTTGCCTCAATGGTAATTGTATTTTTTACAAATAAAGGAGAGGACATTTGGCTGTTAATTAGAATTCAAAGCTAAACAAATATTCATTCATCCCATTTTGGAGGTTTAAAACTTTTTCTAAATCAATCTAAGTCAACATAATTAAGAAATCAACCTAATCACGATTACCTTTACAGCATGAATCAATTGCACCCAACTATCCCTCAAATACTTATCAATCTCAATATTGCCTCACTAAATACGATGCAACAAGCGTCTTTAGAGGCCAATGCCAAATCGGCCGATGTAGTACTGCTCTCCCCTACCGGTTCGGGCAAAACTTTGGGATTTCTATTACCTGCCTACCAAACTCTAAACCCTGAAAGTGCTGATATTCAAATACTTGTAATAGTGCCATCACGAGAATTGGCTTTGCAAATTGAGCAAGTATTCAAAAATATGAAGACAGGCTATAAAGTAAACACCTGCTATGGTGGGCATGAAATAGCAACTGAAGAAAATAATTTTACCGTACCACCTGCCATTCTTATTGGCACACCAGGAAGAATCTGCGACCATATTCAAAGAAAAAATATCGACCTGAAAACAGTGCAAACATTGGTGCTTGATGAGTTTGACAAATGCTTGGAAATGGGTTTTCAAGAGGAGATGAGTTTCATTATTCAACAATTGAAGAATGTAAAAAAGCGTATACTCACTTCTGCCACCCAAGCTATTGCCATACCTAATTTTACAGGATTAAAAAACCCTGAAAATTTGAATTTTATAGAAGCCGCCAATGCAGCACTTACCATCAAAACGCTGCGTGCAAGCGATAATAACAAGCTGGAAACGCTTTTCAAATTGATTTGTCAACTGGGAAATGTAGCTACAATCGTATTTTGCAACCAGCGAGATGCGGTAGAAGAAGTATGCGAATATTTAACTGAAAAAGGAATTGTGAATAGCAATTTTCATGGCGGGCTAGAGCAAAGATATCGGGAAAGCACACTTACCAAATTTAGAAACGGAAGTTGCAACTTCCTCATTACTACCGATTTAGCAGCGAGAGGTTTAGATATTCCTGCGGTGGAATATGTGGTTCATTATCAATTGCCACCCAAGGAAGATGCTTTTATTCACCGCAATGGCCGTACTGCCCGTATGGATGCTACAGGCACAGCCATTTTATTGCTCAATACCAACGATTATTTGCCCGATTACATCATTGGCAAACCTGAAAACATAGTTTTGGCTCCCAAATTAGTTTTACCAGCTTTGCCCCAATGGGAAACCATTTTTATAGGAGGTGGCAAGAAAGACAAAATCAATAGAGTAGATATTGTAGGTTTTCTATCACAAAAAGGGCAACTTAAAAAGGAAGAGTTGGGCTTAATTGAGGTGAAAGATATTTTTGCCTATGCGGCCGTAAAGCGAGATAAAGTGAAAGCAGTGCTGAAACTGGTGCAAACTGAAAAAATTAAAAATAAGAAATTGAAAATTGAGATTGCCAGAGAAACACCAAAAATGGAAAGCTATTAGCCCACCTTTGTTTTGACCTACAATGATAATTTTATTTAACTTTGATAAATAAACATTTAGAAATATGAAATATCTATTTGATGAAAAATTAGAGGTAATTAAACTATTTTTTATCGTTTTAGCCGCCCTATTGGCTTATATACAGTATTGGAGTGCCAATAAATTTAAACGCTCGCAATATTTAAGTGAACTTTGGAGAAAATTTTACACCACCGAAAAACTAACGTTTATATTCCAAGCACTAGAAAGGAAAGATAAAGCAGCATTTGAGAAAATTTCCGAATCTGATATTTACTTATATTTAGGTTATTTAGAATATGTGGTGATTTTTGTAAAGCAAAATCCCTTGCAAATCCATAAAATCAACCAAAACGAGGTGTTAAATCTATTCCAGTTCCATTTTTATTATTTGTACCAGCTTGAAGAGACGAAACTATTGTTTTGGGGTAAAATATTAGACGGGAAAGCAGAAATAGATGCAGAAATCAAGCAATTCTATTGGAAAAAACAGTTGGAATTTTCAAAGATTTGTGCAAAAAAAATAGAGAATTCAAAATAGCAGAATCACAATGCCAAATTCCCCCAAAATCGATTTCTCGTCCATCCGTTCCACTGGCAACATGGAATTTCTAGCCAAGCAAGTGGTAGAAGGCTTTATTACCGGGCTTCACAAATCGCCTTATCATGGGTTTTCGGTCGAATTTGCAGAACATCGCCAGTACAATACGGGAGAAAGTACCCGATTTATTGATTGGAAAATATTCAATCGGACAGATAAACTTTTTACAAAACGCTTTGAAGAAGAAACAAACCTCAGATGTAGACTGGTGGTAGATGTGTCTTCATCTATGTATTACCCTGTAGAAACAAACGGAAAACTGCTTTTCAGCTTATTGGCAGCCTCTTCCCTAGCCTATTTGCTGCAAAAGCAACGCGATGCTTTCGGGCTTACGGCTTTTGCCGATAAAATAGTGTATCAGTCGCAAATTAAATCTACCTCAGCTCATTTGCGTGAATTGTTCAATAAGTGCAATTCTTTGATTGAGGAAAAATCTTCGTTGGTGAATACCAATCTGCCTTCTATTTTGCATCAAGTGGCTGAGAGTACGCATCAACGATCGTTGATAGTTATTTTTAGCGATTTTTTCGAAGGTATTGACGATAAAGAGGCGTTGTATGATGCCCTAAAACATCTAAAACACAATAAACACGAAGTTTTAATTTTTAATGTAGCCGATGCCAAAGCCGAATTGCAATTCGATTTTGAAGACAAACCTTATTGGTTTACAGATGTGGAATCGGGGGAAAAAATAAAACTGAATCCCAGCCAAATGCGAACCAATTATGTATCGAGTATTGAAAGCTATTTGAGAGAACTAAAAATAAAGTGTGGGCAATATAAAATTGATTTTGAATCGGTAGATATTAACCAAGATTTTAATCAAATATTCCTGCCTTTTCTAGCAAAGAGAGGGAAATTAAATTAATCCTACGGTTTTATTCTAATGAGAGCAATGCTTTTTGCAAACTTTTACGCATTAAAAAATGACCCTTCAGCAACTCAAATCGGGCGAACTCTTAGGAACAACCAAACTCAAATTATCTTGCGGCCTTACCAAATTTCCCGAAGAGATATTTACACTTTCCGATTCGCTTGAGATACTTGACTTGTCGGGCAATCAATTAAGTGAGCTGCCACCCGATTTTGCCCGTTTGCACAAGCTGAAAATAGCTTTCTTTTCCGATAATAATTTTACGACATTCCCCGAAGTATTATCGCAATGTCCTCATTTAGATATGATTGGCTTTAAAGCAAATCATATAAATTACATTGCCGAAAATGCTATTAGTGCCAATATTAGGTGGCTTATCTTGACAAACAATACCATTGCTACTATTCCAAAATCAATAGGAAATTGCCATAAACTCAAGAAATTAATGCTGGCGGGCAATCAACTTTCAAGTCTGCCCGATGAAATTATCAATTGCCGAGAACTACAATTGCTTCGCATTTCTGCCAATCAATTTACAGATTTCCCTACGCACCTTTTCGAACTTCCGCAATTGGCTTGGCTTGCCTTTGCAGGCAATCCTTGGCAAAATGGTTCTGTGAATATTCAGCACCAACCAATAGAAATACCTTGGCAAGCCTTAAAAATAAAAGAAACATTGGGAGAAGGTGCTTCTGGGGTTATTTCAAAGGCTGTTTTGACTGAGAAAGCAGTAAGAGAGGTTGCTGTAAAGGTATTTAAAGGAGAAGTTACCAGCGATGGTTTACCCTCAGATGAAATGAATGCCTTCATTGCCGCAAGAAAGCACAAAAATTTGGTAGCTGTAATAGGAAAAGTGGCTTCACATCCTGAAAATAAACAAGCTTTAGTGATGGAACTTATCAATTCCACTTATAAAAATTTGGCCAACCCTCCGAGTTTTGACACCTGTACAAGAGATGTTTTTGGTGATAATGTATATTTAACTGCAAATCAAGCGTTCAATATTGCCAAAGGTATGGCCTCGGCAGTTGCCCATTTACACACGCTAGGCATACTTCATGGCGATTTGTATGCACATAATATATTGATTGATGAAGAAGGTAATCCACTTTTTGGCGATTTTGGCGCGGCTATGGTATATGATAAACATTCGCCTTTTGCCAAACAATTTGAAAAGCTGGAAGTAAGAGCTTTTGGTTATTTGCTTGATGATCTTTTGAATAGGGTGAAGGATATAAATAAGGACACAACTATGGAAAGACTATTACAATTAAAAGACGATTTATTGCTCACTCTCCTATCTCAAAGACCTGATTTTAATGCTATTGCAGAAATGTTGGAAGCTTTTTAGCATCAATAAAGGTTGATTGCCTCATTATTAGCCCCTAACACTCATTAAGGAAATTCTCCAAAATCTTCTCCCCTACTTTGCTGCTTTTTTCAACATGAAATTGCACCGCATAAAAATTATCTTTTTGAAGTGCTGCCGAGTATGGAATTATGTACTCAGTTTTGGCAATGGTATTTTCACTTAATTCTGCGAAATAACTATGCACATAATAGATATAACTTTGATCTTCGATGCCTTGAAACAAAGGTGATTTTAAATCAAAAATAGTGTTCCAGCCCATTTGAGGAATTTTTTGGGTATTGGTTTCGATGGAAGATCCATCAAACCTTCTAACCTTTGCATCAAATATGCCTAATCCTGCTGTGTTGCCTTCCTCAGAGTGACTGCACATCAGTTGCAAGCCTACACATATTCCTAGCACAGGCTGCTTCAGCGTGGGAATAATGGCATCTAACCCACTAACTTTCAGGCTATTCATGCAAGAGGAGGCCTCTCCTACTCCCGGGAAAATTACTTTATCTGCTTTGCTTATTTCTTCCAGATTATCAGTCACTATAGGTTCGATACCCAGCCTATTCAAGGCAAATATCACCGATTGAATATTTCCGCCATTATATTTTAAAATAGATACATTCATTGATTAGGCAAAGTTATGTCAAGAATTAAAAAATATCATCCAAAAATAAGCAAAGCAATCGATTTAAAGACCCTAGGTTCGATTTGAATTTTATTAAAAATAGTATATCTAATATCCACGTCTTTTATCTTATGTATTAAAATTAATATTGAGCATCCTACTCTCACATCTAAATTTAACCATTGACGAAAAATTTTATAAATGAATAAATTGTTTGAGAAAAAATGCTTTAGTTTATGAAAAAATTATAAGCTAAAAATTTTCTTATGGACAGAACTATCATTTACGTTGTAGCCGCAGTACTGGCAATATTTATCGGTTGGCAGTTTTATGTAGAAGGCAAGCAAGATGCCGAATTCAAGCAAAAATTATCTCAGATTGAGAATGCTCGCAAGGTGTTGGAAGATTCAATTGTAGCTCTCAAAGCGATGACAAACATCCGCGATGAAAAGCTAAGAGCCGTAATAATTCGTGATATGGAAATAATGGACACGCTCAACGTGACCCTAAAAAGATTGAATAACAATTCTAAAGCCATTGAAAATAAAATTGATACACAAATAAAAACACTTGACGACCTCTGGAACGACAATGAAAAATAAAACTCTATCCTTTGCTATTTTTATATTGATAATTGTGCACCAATATACTTTTGCACAAGCAGACACTAGCCTCACTTTCATTAGAAAAGGCCTTACCTCTACCATTCAAATAAAGAAATTTTATACTTCAGATCAACTTAAAAACACTTTACCTGCAAATTTTCCTTTGTACATTTTTAGTGAAAAGCAATTTACACGGGTGAAAAGTATTTTGGAAACTTATATCAAAATAGAAGCTGATTATGATTTGCTGCGTACAGAATTTAACAAAAAGGACAGTGTATTTGCAGCCAAAACTAAAATTTACAATGAGCTAGATAGCCTAAACCGAATGCGAACCCAGAATTATGAGCAGGCATACCATGCTTCGCTTGAAATTAACGAGAAGATGAATACACAGCTTAAAAGCTGTGAGGCTCTGGCGAAAAAAGAACACAATAAAAGCAAATGGAATACAACCATTTTTGGCATTTTGGGCGGGCTATCGGCAGGGCTTATTGTGGGCGTTCTTATCAAATAATCTTAATCTTTTACAACTATAAATCCTTTCACAACATGAAAATACCACTATCTAATCTCAAACGAAGTATTTTTCATCTTTTACTATTGGGCATTGCCTGGCAATCGGCAGCCCAATCATTAAATACGGTAATTGGTGTTACCCAATTTGGCTCTCGAAGAGATACGGCCAAAATTGACCAAGTAATTGCAGTGAAAATGCAGACCTCCGATTCCCTTGACAGCTACAAAGTATTGATAATAAATGGCATGAGTGTGCCGGGTATAGCTGCTATGAAGGTAAATAATACAGAAAATACAATCTATTTTAAATTAGATGAAAATATCAGAACCATGCTTACTGCTTTTATTGGTGAAGTTTCACTCAATAATATAGTAGTACCAGTTACTATTTCTGTTTCTAAAACATTGCCATTTGCAAAAGCCATTGGCGATATTCCTTTTAGCATTTCATTGCACCCAAAAGTGAGTAAATATTGGATTTTTGCGGTAGGCATTCCTGCACTATTGCTTATTGGTTTGGCATTGTTCAATAATTTACTCAAAGAAGACAAAAATATATACTATAGCCTTGGCAGAACACAACTTTTCTTTTGGACAATAATTTTCCTGGTTTCCTATCTTTATATTTGGGGGGTTACAGAGTCGCTACCCGATATTACAGGCACAATTTTAGTAATTCTTGGCATAAGTGTTACTACTACTGCCGCAGGCAAAGTAATTGAAAATGAGCATAAAAAAACAGAGGAGGAATTAATATCGTTACCCTCTCAATTATCTGACATAGAAGAAAAAAGTGAAGGATTTTTGAAAGATATACTTTCTGATAATTCCAGCATCAATATTCACCGATTTCAAAATGTACTTTTCAATTTGACGTTCGGAATTATTTTCATACAGAAAGCATTTTCATCGCATTTGCTACCCGAATTTGATAATAACGCATTGCTGCTAATGGGCATTAGCTCAGGCACTTATGCAGGCTTGAAAATCACCGAGTACAAAGGCAAAAAAAATGATTCCGGACCTGAAAATACCACTATCCCCACTTCAATCGATGCTGTAGGCTAACCTAAAACTCTTCACTCTTATGGAAATTAAAGACAATATTTTACATGGCGATAACATCAAATTCATAAAATCGCCAAATACTGCGGGCGTGTTTAAGGCCGGAGCCATGGATACAATAATTATTCATTTCACTG
>CAZMFZ010000059.1:0-21630 GCA_964565665.1 uncultured Bifidobacteriaceae bacterium
ATTTTAACTGTATTGAAAATGTTATTCTTTAAAATATTGTCTACATATTTATAACTAATTGACTCTTTAAATGTAGCAGTAAAATCAAGTTGCTAACTTCACCATTATTAAATTTACAAGTGATTTTGAAAGGTTCTTTACTAATTATATCTATTATTTTGATCATAATAAAGGCTGTATTTTGTGAAATTCTTTAGAGTGCCACATTATCAAAAGTTTGTCATTATGTATTTCAGCCAAAGCTGAAACCAATTTAAGTTTATTGTTTGGGAAATCACCATCTAAAATAGTGCCATTTTCAATTGATATATTTGCCTCATATTCTCCAAATTTAACTTTAAAATGTGGAGGATTATGATCGTTAAAAAAACATATAAACAATTATTCCATAAAAGCGACTTATTTCGGGCATTCAAACAATTTTAAAAATACAATTTATAGTATTTTTAAAATAAGCATACTTTAAAATGTGTTCTGAAGTTTATAAAAAGACAACTTCACCAACTTATACTAACTAATAAACATCTTAAAATGAAAAACAGCATAAAAATTATATTAATCTATTTTTTATTTTCTTGTAATAACTACAATAAAACAGCCGAGACCAATGAAAAGCCAAAGCTAGGCACAGAAGAAATTGTTTATTTATCAGATGAACAAATGAAAAATAGCGGACTTACCACTGCCAAGGCCGAACTGAAAACACTCACTCAAACTATAGAGGTGAATGGAATATTGGATGTGCCACCCAAACATCTGGTAAGCCTTACTGCCATTTTGGGCGGCTATGTGCGTGATGTAACTGTGTTGCAGGGAATGAAAGTTGGGAAAGGACAAGTATTGGCGGTATTGGAAAACCCCGATTTTCTCACCTTACAGCAAGAATATTTAGAAAGCCAAGCAAAATTGCAGTTTATGAAAACGGATTTTGAAAGGCAGCAGGAATTGAGCCAAAATGATATAGGATCGAAACGGGAATTTCAAGAATCTGAATCAAATTATAAAATGATGGAAGCAAGGTCAAACAGTTTGGCTGAAAAAATAAGAATGCTCAATCTATCGGTAAATGACATTAAAAACGGACGTGTTTCATCAAAAATAAATATCAAATCACCTATTGATGGCTATGTAACTGTGCTAAATATTAATATGGGATCGTTTGTAGCTCCGCAAACGGTGATGTTTGAAATAACTGATACCGAACATTTACATGCAGAGCTATATGTGTATGAAAAAGACATATCAAAAATTAAAAAAGGCCAATTGGTGGCTATTTCTTTAGCAAATGAGGCCAATAAAATATACGAAGGCAAAGTATTTTTAATTAACAAAAGAATTGAAGACGATAGAACGGTACGAATTCACGTCCATTTCTTGAAACATGACGATAGCATGATACCTCGTACTTTCATAAAAGCATCCATTGAAATTGATACCAAAAAGTGCTACACATTGCCGGAAAAAGCAATGATAAATTCTGAAGACAAAACTTATATTTTTCTAGAATTAAAACCTGGGCAATACAGATTTACAGAAATAAAGATAGGACTTACCCAAAATGGATTTAAAGAAATAAATCCAATAGATTCTCTAGATTTTGGTAAAGCAACATTCGTAATTAATGGTGCGTTTAGTGTATTGGCAAAGCTGAAGAATGTATCGGATGAGTAGTGGAATGTAGAAAATCCGTTTTGAAAAATCAAATTGGAATGCCTAATTTTGAATTATTAGAACACCTAAATCTACTCATAATGAAAAAGATATACGCGCTTTTTTCGTTTGTACAATTGTTTTCAATTTCGGCATTGGCCCAAGATATTGTTGCCGAACAACGAGTAACCATGGATGGCCAAAAGTGGGGCTATAAAAATTCTATCACAGGCGAAAAAGTGACTAAGGCCTTGTACGATGCGGCTTATGATTTTAAAAACAACATTGCTATTGCTAAAAAAGGCTTGAAACTAGGTTATTTAAATAGTAAAGGAAGGGAAATAACACCATTCAGATACGATAAGGCGGAAGATTTTGTAAATGGATTTGCAAAAGTGCAAGTGGGCGATAAGCTGGGCTTTATTGATACCACAGGCAAAGAAATTACAGAAATAAAATTTATTCGATTGCGAAATTTTCAGGAGGGATTTGCCACAGCTTCGCTTGAAGAAATTGGTAGAACGGGTTTTATTGACAAAACAGGCAGGCTTTCAAGTAGATTTTATTTCGACAATGCAGGCTCCTACAACGAAGGTTTGGCTTGGGTAGAATTGCGTGGCAAAGTTGGCTTTCTAAATAAAAATGGCGATGAAATAATAAAACCCAAATACGATTTTGTAACCGATTTTAAAAAAAGTTTTGCCATTGTGGCCAATAAACAAAAATATGGCTGTGTAGATAAAAACGGAAAAGAGTTTGTGCCACTCGAATATACCACAGTGCAGCGATTTAGTCCCGATAGTTCATTGGTGATTGTACAAAATAAATTAGGGAAATATGGCATTTACAATAGAGTTGGTAAAGCATTGATTCCAGAATATTTTGTGAAAATAACTGATTTTCAAAGCTATAGCGAGCAGTTGCTTGCTGCTGTTTCCAGAATACCTGGTGAGGTATTTTTTTATATCAATGAAAAAGCCCAATGTGTAGAGTTTGATGCAAAAGTTTGTCCTGAAGAGTAGTTTTTTAATTTATAACTTCTTCAACTTTACTCTAGATAACATTTCTAAAGTTTTAGAACTTTACAAATGTTTCTGTACTGAATAAATTAAAATGGAATCACTCCTCATTATTTCATCCCACTTTAATTATAAAATAGTTCTTTTTGCCTTTTTGTATCAGCAAATATTTGTCCTGAATTAATTCATATTGAGGTTTAACACCTGCTTCCAATACTTTTATTTTATTTACATTTACTCCGCCCCCCTCTATCATTTTCTTGGCTTCACTTTTGGAAGGGAATATCTGATTTTTGGTGATGGAAGAAACCAAATCGGCTATAGAAGTCGCATCAGTATATTCAGATTTTGAAATTTCTATTTGAGGTACACCATCAAATACACTTAAAAATGTGGTTTCATCTAGCTTCCGCAAAGTTTCGGTAGTGCCTTTGCCAAAAAGTATTTCTGAGGCTTCAATAGCATTTTCAAGTTCTGATTTGCCATGTACTCTATCAGTTACCTCTTCTGCCAACGCTTTTTGTAATGCACGAAGATGTGGAGCTTCTGCATGTTGCAGCTTTAATTTTTCAATTTCCTCCCTTGATTTAAGTGAAAAAATCGGCAACCATTTTTCAGCATCAGTATCGGCTGCATTAAGCCAAAATTGGTAAAATTGGTAAGGAGAAGTCTTTGCAGGGTCGAGCCAAATAGTGCCGCTTTCAGTTTTGCCAAATTTACCGCCATCTGATTTTGTCATCAAAGGGCAGGTAAGTGCGAAAGCTTCTCCATTGGCTTTTCGTCTTATCAATTCTGTACCCGTCACTATATTTCCCCATTGATCTGAACCGCCTAACTGCAATTTGCATCGTTTATTTATATACAACCAATAGAAGTCGTAGCCTTGCAATAATTGATAGCTGAATTCGGTAAATGAAAGACCGGTATCTAATCGTTTCTGAACAGAATCTTTGCTCATCATGTAGTTGACTGTGAGGTGCTTGCCTACATCACGCAAAAAATGGAGAAAGCCAAAATCCTTCATCCAATCATAATTATTAAGCAATTCAGCTGAATTTTTGCTTGAGTTAAAATCAAGAAACTTCAGCATTTGGGCTTTGAGGCTATTTATATTGTGTTGCAAACTTTCTTCAGAAAGCAAATTTCGTTCGGCAGATTTGCCTGAAGGGTCTCCAATCATTCCCGTGGCTCCGCCCACTACTAAAATTGGTTTGTGGCCTGCCAACTGCAAATGTTTCAGCAACATTACCGAAACCAAATGCCCTACATGCATTGAGTCGGCCGTGGGGTCTACCCCCACATAAGCTGTCACCATTTCTTTTTCTAATAATTCTTCGGTGCCAGGCATTATATCATGCACCATGCCTCTCCACTTGAGTTCAGATACGAATGTGTTCAAATAATTGTCAGTTTATTTTCAGGGAAATCTAATAATATTTTTTTTCTCTTTAATAAATCTAGCCCTAATGTGCCTTCAAAATCTGTCATAAGGCCAAACCCTAAAAAATCGCATGTAAAAAATGTAATTTCTTCAAAATACATATCACAAAGCTTGAAATCATGTTTGATATGACTTTCAGCAATAATTATTCCACCCGCGGTTTCAAATTCTTTACTATCTAATGGCATCGACAAGTCGTAACCAATTATAATTAAAAAGTTTTTGTCGATAATAGATTGCGTAGCTCCTGTATCTAATATCAGCCTTGCTTGGTGATTTTTGTACCAACAATTAACGGTAAATACACTATCTTCTTTGTCTAATTCAAGGTTTTGAATCTGAGCCATTTTCCTCTATTAATAATTTCACCAGTATACCTGACTATGGCTATGTTGAAAACTCAATGCCTTTGCCAATATTTTGGCGTGCCAATTCGCCCTTATCTTTATTATGGCCTATTAAAATTGCATTAATAATCCTATCTCCATCAAATTCTTGAATACCAAGGTAAATCCATTCATCCGGATATTGCTTTACTATTTCTTGATATGGTGATTTATTATCATTTTCCATTTTCAAATTTTTTGCAAATATACGAATATCAAACATCTCTTAAATTTAGGATTTGAAAAGGATTTTTATAAAAACAAATTTACTACCTTTGCAGCCGCAAGTCGGTACTACCAGCTCCTGCTGAACTCCCCCAGGCCTTGATCGGAGCAAGGGTAGGTGGTTGTAGCGGTGAGATATTCGACTTGCTTTTTTTATGCCCAAAATCTGCTAGTGGGCTTTACACAAATTCATCAGTATAAAAATTCTAATTTTTTAAAGAATAAACTAACTTTGACTTATTGTTCAGATTAGCTCTGCTGAATGAATATGAATTTATGCCTAAAAGAGCTGGGCAGTCAAACATTCATCTTATACCTCTCTGAATGTAAAATCTAAAACTACTCCTTACGAGGTGGGGATTATTCAATATGAAATTTTTTATTGATACTGCCAATTTAGCAGAAATTAAAGAAGCACAAGAACTTGGCGTACTAGATGGTGTTACTACCAATCCATCGCTAATGGCAAAAGAAGGTATAAGCGGAAAAGACAATATTTTTAAGCATTACAAGGCAATTTGCGATATTGTGGATGGCGATGTGAGTGCCGAAGTAATTGCTACCGATTACGAGGGTATACTAAGAGAAGGTAAAGAATTGGTAACGATTGACGACAAAATTGTGGTAAAAGTGCCTATGATTAAAGATGGTATAAAAGCAATACGTTATTTTACCGACAATGGCATTCGCACTAATTGCACCTTGGTGTTTTCTGCTGGGCAGGCTTTATTGGCTGCCAAAGCTGGTGCCAGTTACGTGTCGCCATTTATTGGAAGATTAGATGATATTTCCGTTGATGGTATGGAGCTAATAGCCCAAATCAGATTGATTTACGATAATTACGGCTATGAAACCGAAATATTGGCTGCCTCAATTCGTGGACCGCTGCATATTATTAAATGTGCCGAAATAGGGGCGGATGTAATGACTGGGCCACTAAGTTCTATGCTCGGATTATTAAAACATCCACTCACAGATAGCGGATTAGAAAAATTCTTGGCAGACCATAAGAAGGTGAATGGTTAAATTGAGAATATAAAGCATCCATATTCGTTATCTATCTCAAATGTATATTTTCAAAGTAAAAGGCAAGGCCAAGATTCCCGATTATATTCAGTTGCGAAACGATGATTTTGTACTTGTTGCCTATTTCAGAGCTGATAGAATAGATAAAAATCTTGAGAAATATGGCTTACTTGGCAAGGAAGCTGCCTTTTATGAATTGGTGAATAAACTACCTTTTGGAAAGCTTGAAAAACTAGACTTATAAAGATACTTTGCTAAATTAAAGCATCAATAAACTAAACCAGATGTCATTCTCTTCCGTCCCCGTTATTTCTGTAAGCAATGTGAGCATATTGCAGGAGAGTAAAATGATATTGCGCGATGTGAGCTTTAGTATCCGGAAAAGCGAGTTTGTGTATATGATTGGCAAAACAGGTAGCGGCAAAAGCTCATTGCTGAAAACACTTTATGGCGATTTGCCTTTAAGAGCTGGAGATGTAGAAGTGGCAGGTTTTAATCTCAAAAAAATAAAAAGTTCGAAACTTCCCTATTTGCGTAGAAAAATTGGCATTATATTCCAAGATTTTCAATTATTGACCGATAGAAATATTACGGATAATCTTCTTTTTGTACTCAAAGCTACAGGGTGGAGCAGCACAGCGAAAATCAGACAAAGAATTGCTGAGGTTTTAATACAGGTAGGGCTAGGTTCGGTAGGCAATAAATACCCACACCAACTTTCGGGTGGCGAGCAGCAACGCATTTGTATAGCAAGGGCTTTACTCAACGATCCTCAGGCTTTATTAGCTGATGAACCTACCGGGAATCTTGATCCTGAAGTAGCTGAAGAAATTCTCAAACTTTTTATAGACATCAATCGAGGAGGCATGGCGGTGCTGATGGCTACCCACAACCACGATTTTTTGACCAAATACCCTGCTCGGGTATTAAAGTGCCAAAATGGTGAACTACTCGAAATTACTTCGCCTACCTACAAAGCCTAATTTGTAAAACTATGGCAAAGCCTAGTTTATCCGTCCTCATTCCTGTTTATAACTTTTCAGTTGGTTGTTTGGTAGATGATTTACTTTCTCAATTAGAAAAATCTGCCATCGATTTTGAGATTCGCCTTTATGACGATTATTCCGATGCTTCCACCAAAGAATTGAATGGCTCATTAGCAGAGAAATCTCGTGTAATCTACAAGGAATTGCCACAAAATATTGGGCGCTCTAAAATCAGGAATCTGTTAGCATTAGATGCAGTATTTGATTTTTTGCTTTTTTTAGATTGCGATTGTGAATTGCCAAATGGCAACTATATACAAACTTATATTTCTTTGCTCAATGCCAATGCGGCTTCAGTCTTGAATGGTGGCAGGCTTTACAAACCATTTAATTATTATAAAACCGAACACTATTTGCATTGGTTGGCAGGCAAAAATAAAGAGGAAAAACTAGCTCTGCTTAGAAATGCGAGCCCATACGGAAGTTTTATGCTTGACAACCTTCTGATTAAGAAAAGTATTTTTACAACTATTTTGCTAGATGAACTAATTAAAACATACGGTCATGAAGATACCAAATTCGGCTTTGACCTTGAAAAAAGAGCAATACCGGTACTTCACATCGAAAACCAGACCTATCATATAGGACTTAGCACAGCCCAACAATTTTTAGAGAAAACAAAGCTGGCAGTGATAGTACTTTGCCAAATGATTGCACACGAGAACATCGGAAAATCTACCCCAATTTACAAATCATATCAATTTTTAAAAACATTCCGACTTTCTGGTTTTGCTATTTTTATGTTTTACACTTTTAAAAATATTATGATGGCGAATTTAATTTCAAAACGGCCCTCCTTACTTATCTTAGATTTATTTAAGTTGGGGATAATGGTAAAGCAATTGCAAAAACTGAAATAAATCTCAATTACCATCGTTTTTGAAAGCCATATATCGAACATTTTAGCTAATTTTCGAACTCGTGCATTTTAATAAAATATGAAGTTCTTATTTGTAGTACAAGGTGAAGGTAGAGGCCACATGACACAGGCGATTGCATTGCAAAATATGCTACTCAAACATGGTCACGAAATATCGGCTGTAGTGATAGGAAGGAGTGAAAGAAGGGAAATTCCTCAATATTTCTATGATAATATCAAAACAGAAATCATTCCTATTCATAGCCCCAACTTCCTCACCGATAAAGACAATAAAACGGTAGATTTACCTAAAACACTAAGCCATAATTTACCTAGAATCCCATTTTTTTGGAAGAACGTACTCAAGATTAAGCGATTGGTAGAGCTTCATAAGCCCGATTACGTAATCAATTTCTACGATTTTCTTTGTGGGGTATATTTCGGAAATTTCAAATCTAAGGCCAAACATATTTGTATTGGGCATCAATATTTACTGGAACACAAAGATTTTCAGTTTCCTGTTATAAGCAAGGTAGATAAATTTTGGTATTTCGTAAATACCTGGATTACTTCACAAAATGCCTATTTGAAATTGGCATTATCATTTCGTGAAGTACCAAATGATATGAAGACAAACATTAAAGTAGTACCGCCTCTTTTGAGACAAGAAGTTTTGGAAATACAGACCGGTAATGGCGATTATTTACAAGCCTATGCCGTAAATGCAGGCTATACGAACGATATTATTGCCTGGCATAGAAATCACAAAGACGTGAAAATTCACCTTTTTTCAGATAGGAAAGACATTGAAGACGGCACTGTAATAGATGAAACGCTTATTTTCAATAGAGTAGACGACAAGAAATTTATCAATTCGATGAAAGATTGCAAAGCTTATGCGAGTACGGCAGGTTTTGAATCGATATGCGAGGCTATGTATTTGGGCAAACCAGTATTGCTAGTGCCGCCAAAAGGGCATTTTGAACAGCAATGCAATGCTTTAGATGCTGTATTATCCGGAGCTGGCATCAAAAGCACTTTCTTCGATATAGAATCTTTAATAAATTTTGTAGATTCTCATAAGGCACATTCTAATGAAACTTTCAAAAAATGGGTAGATTCTGCCGAAGAGTTATTTTTGAAATATTTATAATCAATACTTTTTTGGCATCAATTTGAGTAATTTTGATGTTAGGGATTATAATTTGAAGATTGCTATTCTTCACACCTTTAATAGCGTTTGCAATTTTATAACTACATTCAAAATATTGGCAACTAACTTATAGCTCTCTTGATGGGGCATCTTATTAAAATGAAAATATCACATATCATAGCAATAGTAGTAATAGGAATAGCGATTGCGGTAATAGTTTCCACGGCAGGAGATGCCAGCAGCTATGTGAGTTTTAAAGAAGCCATTGCTATGGAAAATGACGGAGACGATACCAAAGTTCACATAGTAGGCAAGCTTAAAAAATCACAACAAGGGGAAATACAAGGCATGGTGTATGTGCCGCAACTCGACCCCAATTACTTTGAATTTCAATTGGTAGATCAGAATAATGAAATAAAAAAAGTAGTGTTTCCAAATCCTAAGCCACAAGATTTTGAGCGCTCAGAGCAAGTAGTAGTAATTGGCAGCATGAAAAAAGGTGTGTTTGTCTGTGATAAAATACTAATGAAATGCCCTTCTAAATACCAAGAAACGGAGATAAAAGCTTAAAAATAGTTAGTTATTCCCCAAATCATACTTTCATCTTTAATTCATTAGTTTGTTCTCCAAAATCAAAGAAAATATTGAAGGCTATATACTCACCAAAGTAGAATTGTTGAAACTCGAAGTAGAAGAGCAATTGGTATTGAGTTTGGTGAAAATGGTAAAATTGCTGCTTTTCGGAATTGTAGGCTCGCTGTTCTTGCTTTTTCTAAGTATTGCGATTGCCCAAATGATTAACAATGCAATGGAAAGTAGGATATGGGGCTATTTGATAATTTCCTTTTTTTATCTTTCAATACTAGTAATTTTATACTTTTACAGAAACTACGACCAAGTTTTTCAAATTTATTTTGATAAAAAAAATAAACAACAGCCCAATGAGCAACAAACCTGAAATTGAAGAGAAAAGAAAAGCTTTGCAATTGAAAAGTGAAGAATTTGGGCAAAATTTAACCCAAGAAGTAGATTCTCTAAAACATAAAGCAGTAGATGCTGGCAAATATGCCTTGGTGGCTGCAGGATTAGCAGTCGCAAGTCTAATTGTAGCAAAGTTTATTTATACTATGATTGTGGGAGGCGATTATGACGAAGAATCTACCAAATCGAATTCGCAGATTATACATTTGCCATCTGACCAACAAGGCTCTTTTGCTCCTTTGTACAGAGGTGAGCCCAAAGAGCAATCGCTAATTATGAAGCTGATAATGAGTGCGATAGCTACTTTTATACTTTCTATTGCGAAGCAAAAATTAACCCAATTTTTAGAAAAAATATATGCCAAAGAGGCCAACAAAGATTCTAAACCTGCTGCTTGAGAAAAAAGCCAAAGGTGAAAAAATGTTTGCTGTGCTTATCGACCCCGACAAGGCAGATGAAGGGCATTTAGAAGCCATAATCGCGGCCTCTAATTCTCAAAAGGTAGATTTTCTATTTGTTGGAGGCAGTTTGGTAACTACCAAAAATGCAGCATTTGTAGTTTCGTATTGCAAATCGCATTGCTCAATTCCAGTTATTTTATTTCCAAGCAGCTATTTGAGTGTGAATGAGAAGGCAGATGCCCTTCTGTTTCTTTCGCTCACTTCTGGTCGAAACCCCGAATATTTAATTGGGCAGCACGTAGCCGCTGCACCATTGCTTAAAGATTCTGCTTTAGAAATCATCCCAACTTCTTATATCTTGGTTGATGGTGGCAAAGCCACAACTGTGTCGTATATAAGTGGCTCTAGCCCCATTCCCAACGACAAACCCGAAATTGCTGCTTCCACCGCTTTGGCTGGCGAATTGCTTGGCCACAACCTTATATTTTTAGATTGCGGTAGCGGGGCTTTGCACACTATTCACCAAACTATTGTAGAAGCAGTAAAAAGCTGGGTATCTCTACCTTTGATTTGTGGAGGAGGAATAGATACAGCCGAAAAAGCTAAAATTCTTTGGCAGTCGGGTGCCGATTTGATAGTGGTAGGCAACGCTATTGAGAAATCTGTGGGTTTAATTGCCGAAATCGCGGCAGTGAAGTGGATGTAAAGATTGCTTGATAAAGAGTTGCGAAATATTCATTTCTTCATCATTCATGATATTATTCTATATTCAAAACCAAGTAAAGAATAATATATTGTGGATATTTGTATTTAAACGTGGATTGAAATTGCTAAACTTATAATTGGTGGCGAAATAATGGCAACAATAATTAGTTTGAAACCTTTGATAAAATCAAGCTATTGTTGGTGTGTTATTTTGTATCACTAACTTATTTTAACCACAGGCTTCTATATTCACTCTAACTCATCAAAATAGTAAATATGGCTTTTGTAATATATATATATCCGCAATTGGCGGTCTTTGCATGTTGGCAGGGATTGGCGTTATTATTATCCAATACAAACAGAAAAGAATGATTCATACAAGATAATAAGTAGTCATTCTTAACCCTTTTTTAATGAAACTCACCTTTTTTGGTGCCGCACAGCAAGTTACCGGCTCAATGTATTTGCTTGAAACAGCTGATAATTATAAAATCTTGGTTGATTGTGGGCAAGATATGGAGAAGTCAAAAAATAAAGAGGAAATAATTCTCAAAAATCCTGAGAAATACCTCTTAAATAAAAAGAATCCCACCTCTATCTTCCCTTTTGAAGCCTCTGATATTGATGTGGTTATACTCACCCATGCCCATATAGATCATTCGGGCAGGCTGCCTCTACTTTTCAAAGAAGGCTATGAAGGGCAAATATTGTGTACCACTCCTACATTTTACCTTAGCAACATTCTGCTCCACGATTCTGCCAACCTCAATCAGTGGAAAATGAAAAAGGCCCTTGATAAGAACAAAAATGCCAGAAAAGCTCCTATAAATATGGATGAGTTATTCTTTGGCAAACAAGTAGATCAAACCATGGATAGATTTGTGGCCATTCCCACCAATCAAAAATTTAAATTGACAGACAATGTTTCTGTTACTTTCAATCAAGCTGGGCATTTGCTGGGAGCAGCAAATTTGGTATTTAAAATAAAAGAAAGCGGTGAGGAGAAATCAATATGCTTTTCTGGTGATATAGGTCGCTACGATTATCCTCTTTTGCAAGATCCTCTAATGCCGCCACAAGTAGATTACTTAGTGTGTGAAAGCACCTATGGCAATCGAAATCATTCGAATAGAGAGTCGCCTGAAGATGCCTTGTACCGCATAATTAAAAAAGCTTGTGTAGACAAACAAGGTCGATTGATAATACCTGCATTTAGTGTAGGTCGTTCACAAGCTATATTTTACACCTTGAATAAGCTGTATCAAAATACCGATTTACCAAAAATTAGAATATATGCCGATAGCCCCATGGCAATAGAAAGCAGCAAAGTTTACGAAAAGTTTGTAAGGCAGCTAAATATAGAAGCCCGCGACTTTTTCGATGAAAACGATGAACTTTTTGATTTCGACAATTTCGAATTTGTGAAAGATTTAAAGCACAGCAAAGCCCTTTCTAACCATTATGAGCCTTGCATTATCATTTCAGCTTCGGGAATGATAAGCGGAGGAAGGGTAGAAAATCATGTAAAAGAAAACCTGGAAAACCCCAAATCTACCATTTGTATTGTTGGCTTTTGTGCAGAAGGCAGCATCGGACATGAATTGATGAACGGAGCCAAAGAAGTGGTAGTGAAGAATAAAATGTTGGAAGTGCGTTGCGATATTGAAGTGCTAGATTGCTTCAGTGCTCACGGTGACCAAAACGATTTAGTGAACTTTGTGAAATCACAAAATCCAACCCGACTCAAGCAGCTTTTTTTAACCCATGGAGAAGTTGCAAGCATGAAAGTACTGCAAGAAAAACTCACCGAAATTGGCTTCTCAAATATTCGTATGCCAATGAAAGGAGAGGAGTTTGAACTATGAAGGCTAAAATATTGGCTATCACCAATAAATGAAGGGTGTCAATTATTGAGGGAAATGATTGTAAATAAAAGCGAAGATACCCTTGGCAGGATATTAATTTAGCCATTTAACATGACCAAAAAAGACCGCTACAAAGCTTTTATTGCCTACTTTTCTGAAAATATGAAAAATGCAGAAACCGAGCTGCATTATTCAAACCCATACCAACTTTTGGTGGCCGTAATACTCAGTGCCCAATGTACCGACAAACGCATCAATCAAATTACTCCAGCCTTATTCAACGCCTATCCCGAGCCTGAATTGCTGGCGAAAGCCAGTATTGCCGATGTTTTCCCATTTATCAGAAGTGTTTCTTATCCTAACAATAAGACTAAAAACATCATCGGTATGGCTCGAACACTTGTTGGTGAATTCAAAGGTATAGTGCCTGCCACGGTGGGTGAATTGGTGAAAATGCCTGGTGTAGGCAGGAAAACAGCCAATGTAATTGCTTCCGTAATCTACAATCAGCCAACTATGGCTGTCGATACTCATGTATTCAGGGTGTCGAAGCGACTCGGATTAGTCGCTATCTCGGCTACTACGCCATTGGCGGTTGAAAAGGAATTGGTTGCTAATATTGCCGATAAATTCATTCCTTATGCCCACCATTGGCTGATTCTTCATGGCAGATATGTGTGTGTAGCACGCAGCCCCAAATGCAGCATATGCCAAATCACCCAATTCTGCAAATACTTTGAGAGGAAAATGGTTTTGCAAAAATAACATAGGCCGAGTAAATGAATGATTTACGGCAATTTATTATTTTCGGTTGGGAATATTAGTGTTGGTTTCCAGATTTTGGCCTCTTCAAAATCCATAGATGCATAAGATATAACAATCACAATATCGCCTACCTGGTTTTTGCGGGCAGCTGGGCCATTCATACAAATAGTTCCACTTCCTCTTTCTCCTTTTATAATGTAGGTTTCAAGCCGTTCGCCATTGCTCAGATTCAACACCTGCACTTTTTCATTTTCTATCATATTGGCGGCATCCATCAGATTTTCATCAATGGTAATGCTGCCTACATAATGCAATTCGGCTTGAGTAATTTTTACGCGATGTATTTTTGATTTTAAAACTTCTATGTGCATGTATTCGAATTGAGCCGCAAATTTAGGTATTTACAATGAGATTATCTATCAATCGCACCTCTCCTAAAATTGCCGCTATGCAAATGGCATATTGTTGATTGGGATGAATAGCATCAGCTAATTTGCCTGAATTTGAATCTACTAGGTCAACATATTCTAGTTTTAAACCTGCATTATTGATTGTTTGGGCAACTTTTATTTTGATTTCTGATAATATTAAAATAAATAATTGGCCAGCTGCCCATTGTAAAGTTTGGTAAATGATTGGGGCAATTTGTCTTTCTACTATAGTAAGCCTTTTGTTTCTGGACGAAATTGCCAAGCTATCGGCCTCACGCTCGGTTTCGATTATTTTTATATTTATGGGGAATGAAAATTCTCTAATCATTTGCTTTACCACCAAACACTGTTGAAAATCTTTCTGCCCAAAATAGGCATTATCTGGCTGAATAATATTGAACAATTTGCTTACTACAATGCCCACACCACTAAAATGCCCATTTCTGAATTGCCCCTCCAAAATTGTATTTAGATACCCGAAATTTATAGTTAGTTCTGGCATACCAAACGGATACATTTCTTCCACACTTGGGGCAAAGAGTATATCGCAAGCTATCGATTGCAGCAACTGAGAGTCTTCATCTAATACTCGAGGATATTTCTCTAAATCTACAGGGCTATTGAACTGAATAGGATTTACAAAAATGCTGCAAACTGTGATGTCATTTGCCTGTATTGAAGCTTTTAATAGTTTCAAATGACCTACGTGCAAAGCTCCCATGGTAGGCACAAACCCTATGCTTTTGCCAGATTTTTTTAGGTCATTAATTGCATTTCTAATTTCAATATTGGAGGTAAAAATTTTCATAATTTCATTGAAAGTAGCTAAACAAAAGCAAAAAGAAGTAAAATGCGGATAGCAAACTCCTAAAATTTATTTTCAACTATTATTTCGCTTAATAAATTGGTGAGTACATCATTTACTTTTTTACCATCTGAAAATTGTAACTCTCCAATTTTCCTATTAATCAGTTTTTCGTTTAGGGTAAATATTTTGTGCAATCGTATAAAACTAGGGGCTAGTAATCCGGCAATTTGCCATTCGAATATTTCAATATAAAATGCAGAATTGTATGATTTTGTTGTAATTCTAGCTACTAGTACATCGCTATCTTTCATATCAAGCAGTACCAAAGCCATACGTTTTTTACTACTGGAAATATCACTAAATGGGAAATCTACTAAATCTATATCTTTAAAATTGTGCATTTCTACATTTACATATTGCCATATATATTGTCGCTGTCTGCATATCCATTAAAAAACTCTTGGGTCGATAGTCGTTATAAAGTATTATCACTTTCAAATCACGACCTGGTTTTAATTCTTTTATCACCTTTAAAGGCAATTGAATGGTGCCAGCACTTTCTAATATGGTTGAAAATTCTATTGCTTGCATAATACTTAATTTACCACGTCTATTAACTATAATTTTTTTAATAATACTATGCGTTGGAAATGATTAGCAGAAACAACTACTTATGCCTCTAAATATATTTAACCAAACCTAACTTCAAAATTGGCTTCAACACTTTTGCCTGCTTCTACCTTCACAATCCCTTCCTTTTCTGAAAAATCAGTTTCCAACTTTTGCGTATCTGCAATTCCTAGCCAAGGCTCAAGGCAAAGAAATTTGTCAAATCCAGGTTTGGTCCATATTCCAAAATAAGGAAATTGTCCGAAATCCATCTTCACTTCAAAATCTGATTTTCGACATTTGATGGCTATGGAAGTAGATTTTAAATGTTTTAGTACAATAGCATCTTCCTTAAACAAGTCCACCGACAAAGGCATAATATTTTCGTTTTCAAGAAAAGGGGTTGTATTCTGAGCTAATAATCCATCTTGAATCAAATATCTTCCCAACGTTTCTCTTGTTGAAAATTCGAGATAATAATCATCAAATTTTGCGATTTCATTCGTAGGGATATTGAATGCCGGATGAGCTCCTACTGAGAAATACATTACCTCGTTCCCCTTATTAAATATTTTATATGTAGTAATGAGTTGATTTTCAGCCAACTTGTAAATAACCAAAAACTCAAATTGAAATGGATATTTTGAGTATGTGTCCGAATTTGATAACAATGAATAAGTTAAACTATTATCATGGCTCTCTACAAGTTCAAATTCTGAATCTCGAGCAAAGCCATGTTGGTTCATTTCCAAGGTGTTGCCTTTGTATTTATACTTTCCATCTGCCAATTTTCCAACAATGGGAAAAAGTACTGGAGCATGCCTTGGCCACACCGCAGGGTCGGCTTGCCAAAGGTATTCTACATCTGATTTTAAAGATTTAATACTTGTGAGTTCTGCTCCAAAGGATTTGGCAGACACTGATAAAAATTGGTTTTGAATAGTTTGATTCACTAGCAAATAGATTTTAGATTTTGTTTAACTTAAATTCAGATTTCATCTCGATAATTCTTCACAGAAATTTATTCTACCCCATGCATCATTTTTTTAAGCGGTTTTGAAATTATAAACATAATGGCTGCTGCTCCAACTGTGACAATTGCCGTTGTGATGAAAAAATAAGAGAGGGAATGTTCGGAAGAAATTTTATTAATTAGGCCACCTAAAGCACCACTTATGTAATTACCTAATCCTGTAGCTAAAAACCATATGCCAAACATTAAGCTAAAAATGCGAGGGGGAGCTAGTTTATTTACTGACGATAAGCCAATAGGCGACAAACACAATTCGCCAATTGTTTGAAATAAATAGCAAAATACCAAAAACCAAAAGCTCACTCCTGCACTTGCTTCACCTTGCGAAATGCCGATACTTCCCAAGCCCAAAATGACAAAACCTAAACCTGCCAATAGCAATGCCAACGAAAATTTGTACGGATTGCTAATATTTCTACCTCTTTTTGCTAAATCGACCCATAAAATAGAAATTAAGGGGGCAAATATCATTATAAATAAGGGATTGAGCGACTGAAACCAGGAAGAAGGAATTTCATAATCGAGAAACAAAATATATCGGTCTGTATAATTCAACGCAAAAATGCTCATTGAGGACCCTGCTTGTTCGAAAGACATCCAAAATACAATAGAAAAAAACGACAATATTAGTATCACCATAATTTTATCCCATTCGAGTCTTGTAAAAACAATTTTAGGCACAATGATTTCATTTTGTGTTTTTTGAATGGGTAAAATACCTACATTTCCCAGTATTTTTCGCTTGTAGTGAAATACTACCATTCCAAATGCCATGCCAATCCCTGCTGCCCCAAACCCATAATGCCAGCCAACTTTTTCCCCCAAATAACCACAAATTAATATGCCGAAAAAAGAGCCAATATTAATGCCCATATAAAAAATAGTATAGGCTGCATCTATCAGCGGGCTGCCATCGGGATACAATTGGCCAACCAACGATGAAATATTGGGCTTGAAAAATCCTGTACCCAAAATTAAAATTATCAAGCCAGCAAAAAAGGAATAATAGTTATCGAAAGCCAAGCAAGCATGGCCAAGCGTAATCACAATTCCGCCAATGAGAATACTTTTTTGTTGCCCAAGAAATCGATCTGCTAGATACCCACCTGCCAGAGTAGTAATGTAAACCAAACCAGTATAAAACCCATACAGTTGCCCTGCATCAGCCGCTGACCAACCCATACCACCTTTTGAAACGGTTGAAATACAGTAAATTATCAGCAAAGCTCTCATGCCATAATAACTAAATCGCTCCCACATCTCAGTGAAAAATAGCAGGTAAAGCCCATTAGGATGCGATAAACTAGAAGCTTTAGCCATGAGTAGAATTTGTGTAGCAGCCTTTACATTCAGCCCAAATATAAAAATATTTCAACTGATTGAATTTTTCAAGTTCAAGTATTGAAGTACAAACTTCCTTTTTGTTCATACATTCGGTTCGTAGGGTCATTTTCTAAATATAAAAAACTATCCAAATCTACATAATCTGTTTCACCGGCAAAGTACATACCGTTTGCTATACCAACAGAAGTTTCTACCATACAACCTACCATAGTTTTGAGCCCATACATTTTGGCTTCTCGAATAATTTTTGCTCCGCTTACCAAGCCTCCTGCTTTCATTAATTTCATATTTATTCCATGAAATTGCCTTTTGATTTTCACAAAATCAGGGTCATTGGTCACTGATTCATCTGCAAACAATTCATATGGGCTATTTTCTTTCAAATAATAATACGCCTCATCCAAATGTGCGGGCATTGGCTGTTCGTAAAATGCAATATTAAAATCTTTGGTCCTTTCCATCAATTGCAGCACTGCATCAGCACTTTTGAAATCTTCATTTGCATCTATTAACAAGGGTTGCTCAGCTACCTTGTTCACAGCCTCCAACAATTCAAATCCTGTTTCTGCATTTATTTTCACTTTTAGGTATTGAAATTTATTCAGATCAAACTTTAAATGAAAGCTTTCAACTTTATCAGGCTGCATGATTGGAATGGTGAACGCGGTACATATTTTATCAGGTTTTTTAAGGTTAAGTATTTGATAAACAGATATTTTATCTCGCTTTATCAAGAAATCAATATAAGCCATTACTATGCCACATTTAAGCGAATTGCCTATTTTAAAAGTGGTGAGCAGTTTTTGGAGTTTATCCAAATCCTTCACAAGTGGCAATTCATTGTTAAGTATAATGCCAAACTCAGAAAGGATTTTTTCAGGAGTTTCATTGTAGCGTGTGTTGGGTGCTACTTCTCCAATGCCAGTAATACCTTTTTCAGAAACCTTGATATAGAAATTAGTCTTTTGGTCGCTTGCTCCGCGAGAGATAGTCCATGTGTGTTTCAGATAAAGATTCAATTTCTCGATAGTCCAATGCAGCATATAATTAAAATTTGATGCGATAATAGGTGTATTTACGAGTAAAAAAAGGAAAAAGTCTGTCAAAAAAGTTTTTTTAAAAAGGTATTGACAAATTAGTGTAGCGTATTATCTTTGCACTCCGTTTCCAAAAGAGGAAATGTTTAGCATGCGAAAGTAGCTCAGTTGGTAGAGCACGACCTTGCCAAGGTCGGGGTCGCGGGTTCGAGTCTCGTCTTTCGCTCTTTGTGCAGAGTTTAGAAGTTGGAGATTTGGGTATAGATATTATTCTAAAATCTTGGTTCTGATTTCTAAGCTCTTTTTTTTGATTGCCGGGGTGGTGGAACTGGTAGACACGCAAGACTTAAAATCTTGTGAACGCAAGTTCGTGCGGGTTCGATTCCCGCCTCTGGTACATTATTTATTTTATAGAGTTTCAAAAACGCGATTAGATGTAAAATCTAGTCGCGTTTTTTTTATAGGACTAATCAATGCATATTTAATTTCTTTATGCGCAAACAAGACAATTGATTCTATCAGCTTAAAAGGCACAAATGGGTATTTCACGTTTAAGGCAATAAAGAAAGAGCCTCTAAATCCACTGAAATCCTTTTAAACCCTAACTTAATTTTATCTCTTTGTTTGGTGCTTAATTGCCTAGATTTCCCAATGTATTGAGATAGCAAAGTATGATTCATACCTATCTCACGTGCAAATCCTTTGGAACTAATCACATCGTAATACTTTAATATTTGAGTGAAATCTGGGCTTATTTCTATCTTAAAAGCAGTATCGTCTTCAAAATATAGTTTGGCGGCTTCTTCTATATTTGTTTTTAATTCTGTCATACTTTCCCCTGTTGTAGCTATAGCATAGTCTTGAGCGTAGGCACTAAAACCTGTCTTTGTTTTTTCAGTAATGAATACAATCTTCTTCATGTAAAATTTTATCTGATTAAATTAAAGCAGGACTATTTTAATCCCGCATCCTTCAATATTTTAATTTGCAAACCTTTCCCTAGTTCTTTACTTCCATGATTAGGCATAATAATTATCCCTCCTTTGGAAGGGTGTTTCATTTTAATATGACTGCCGCTTTGGGTTACTTCAAACCAACCATCTTGTTTTAGGGTCTTAGGTAACTCACTGATTTTCATATTCAAAAGTAAACTATTATTTACTATTATAATATGAAAATGTAACTATTATTTACTTTTTAGATAGTTTCATATTTTGCATTTCCATGCTTTCCAAAGTATTATACCTGTATTCTAAAATTCAATCCTAATTTTATAGGCTGCTTCTATTTTTGATTTGTTCGTTACTTTTACATAATGGTCATTGTTCTCCCTACCTGAAAACAAAAAAGCCCAATAAAAGGGCTTTAGGGATTATATTGTAATATGTTTACTTATAGGTGTTTATAGTGGTTACTTTCCGATACAGAACTTAGAAAAAATATTTTCAAGCAAATCTTCAGTAGTTATTTCGCCTGTGATCAAGCCTAAATGAAAAAGGCTTTGCCGTATGTCTTCTGCCAATAAATCGCCCGTAATGCCTGAGTCTAAGCCAAGCAAAGATTGCTCAAGAGCTTGGCTGGTATTTATTAAGCTTTCATAGTGGCGAATATTAGTTACAATCGTGTCGCCAGTTTTGAATTTTTTTGCATTTACTGTTTCTAGTACTTTCTTTTTAAGGCTGTCAATTCCAGTTTTTTCAAGTGCAGAAATGAAAATGAGATTTACTGTTGCAAGTTGCTCATAATCTCTATTAGGTGTGGTAATATCTACTTTATTGACTATTAATAAAAAAGCCTTTCCCGATGCTATTAACTCTTCATTTATTGTTATTATTTCATCAATAGTAGTTTCTTTGGCATCAAAGAGGTATAATATTAAGCTTGATTCCTGCATTTTTTGCCTAGTACGAGCTATGCCAATGGCTTCGAGCCTATCGGTAGTTTCACGCAAACCTGCAGTATCTATAAACCTAAATTTTATGCCTTCGAGGTTAATTTCGTCTTCAATTACGTCTCGTGTGGTGCCAGCAATATCTGATACTATTGCTTTTTCTTCATTTAGCAAGGCATTGAGCAAAGTCGATTTTCCTGCATTGGGTTTTCCGGCAATTACAGTTGGTATCCCATTTTTAATGGCATTTCCCAAATCGAACGACTCAATTAAAGGGCGTAGCACTTTCAGAATATTATTAATAAGTTGCTTGAGTTGCACTCGATCTGCAAACTCAACATCTTCTTCTGCAAAATCAAGCTCCAGCTCAATCATTGAAGCAAAATGTATGAGTTGCTCTCTCAAAATCTTAATTTCTTTTGAAAAGCCGCCTCTCATTTGGGTAATGGCAGCGGTATGAGCGGCTTCATTGTCGGAAGCTATCAAATCTGCAACTGCCTCGGCTTGAGCCAAATCGAAGCGACCATTCATAAACGCTCGTTGGGTAAATTCGCCCGGGCGAGCATAGCGAGCACCATTTCTACTTAATAGCTTAATTATTTTATCTACCACATATTGCGAGCCGTGGCAAGAGATTTCTACAATATTTTCCTTAGTAAATGAAGTGGGCGATTTAAAAACTGTTGCCACAACTTCATCAATAATTACTTCATTATCGATGATTTGACCAAAATGGGCTGTATGCGAGGGTTGATTCTCTAACTTTTTTCCCGAAAAAATTTTATCTGCTACAATAAACGAGTTTTCACCCGAAAGCCTGATAACTGCAATTGCACCCACACCAGGGGCGGTAGAAAGGGCAACAATGGTATCGCTAAAGTAAGACAAACTAGGTGGTTATAATAATTGAATTGCTATCAATCACATGGTGGAGTTGATGTAATCTATTTTTGAT
>CAZMFZ010000060.1:0-21463 GCA_964565665.1 uncultured Bifidobacteriaceae bacterium
AAAAGGATATCAAACTACACAAGACAAAACACCAATATGTAAAGGCGGCTTTGTAGAGATAAAAGCTAAAGATGCCGAACCGAAGAAAATTGGACTCACCAAGATTCACATAGAAGAAGATGCTGGAAAGTCGATGCACTTGGAAGGCGGCAATGAATCGCTGGTAGATTTGAATCGGGCAGGAACACCTCTGATTGAAATTGTAACCGAGCCTGACATTCGCAATGCCGATGAAGCTTATGCCTTTCTCACCGAAATACGAAAGCTGGTTCGCTACCTTGAAATATGCGATGGAAATATGGAGGAAGGCAGTATGCGTTGCGATGTAAATATTTCTTTGCGACCTCTTGGACAGGAGGAATATGGCAAGAAAGTAGAAGTAAAAAACCTAAATTCATTCAGCAATGTGAGAAAAGCTATTGAGTTGGAATACGACCGCCAATCTGCCATATTAGCTGCTGGAGAATCAGTACTTTCTGAAACCCGCACATTCAACACTGTGGAAATGAGAACGGCAAGCCTTCGTACCAAAGAAGATTTGAACGACTATCGCTACTTCCCTGAGCCTGATTTACAGCCACTTACCATTTCTGAAGAATGGTTGAATACAGTTCAAAAGGCTATGCCTGCTTTGCCGCAAGAATTACACAATCGCTTTACCAATCAATATGGCTTGCCCGATTACGATGCTTCAGTACTTACTGATAATAAAGAAATCGCCTTATTTTTTGATGATTTGTGCCAAAAAACGAAAAATTACAAAACAGCTTCAAACTGGATGATGGGGCCAGTAAAATCATATCTGAATGAGCTTTCACTACATATATCTGATTACCCGCTTACTACCGAAAAGTTGGCAGGAATGATAGAATTGGTAGATAGCAATAAGGTGAGCAACCTAATGGCTACGCAGAGAATATACCCTGAGATGTTGAAAAACCCATCAAAAACGGCACTTCTAGTAGCTCAAGAATTGAATTTACTCCAAGATAGTTCAGACGATTTTATCAAGCCATTGATAGAAGAAGTACTTTCTAGATTTCCTGATAAAGTGGTAGCGTATAAAGCCGGGAAAACAGGATTGCTGGGTATGTTTGTAGGTGAAGTGATGAAAGCTGCCAAAGGCAAAGCAGACCCTAAAAAAACGAATGAAATAGTGGCTAAAATGCTGGAGTAGGCTAAAATGCCTTTTCAGAGTTTTGAAAACCATAAATCTCAAAGAAATTCAAAATACATTTTATCAACTAATTTAATAAACTAACTATGAATAATATTCTAAAATTTAAAATTGGCGAACACGCCATAATGTCTCCTGTAATTATAAATAAAGATAATTGGGTAAAAGGAGAAGTAATTCAAATTGAAAACAATCCATTCAAAGGTGTTGTAATTTCAGTTAAAACACCAGATGGCAACATATTTTTTGATCAAGAACAATACTCCCAAAAGGCATCTTAATTATGTATGCTATGGCTTTTGATTTAGTAATTAATGATTTGAAAAAAGAATATGGAGAATAGTATTCAGTGCTTACAATGAAATTACAGAAATCTTGAAAACATATGGTTTTTCATGAGCTCAAGGTTCGGTTTATATTTCATCCCATAATAATTTAGCAGAGGTATACAAAGCTATAAATACCTTGGCTAAAACTACTTGGTTTAAAAAATCCGTCAGAGACATTCGTGTGTTTAAAGTTGAAGATTGGTCAGATTTCACTGAGATTGTAAAGTCTTAGCAATCTTCATTTGTTTTATTTATAAATTTCCAATTACCTTATAAATAGTTCCCAAATACCATGCAATTAGCCGTTAATTCCAAAGCCAAAGCCTTAATTTTCGATTTAGATGGCACTTTGATAAATACCATGCCAACCCATTTTATTGCCTGGGAAGCTACTATGAAGAAATATGGCATAGATTTTACTGAAGAAATATTCTATAAATATGCAGGTGTACCTACTTTCAAAATTATTGCATTGCTAAATATAGAATTTGGCAAAAATATGGATGCTGAAGCCGTTCACTTAGAGAAAGAAAACGCATTTCTAGAAATGATTAACCATATAAAGCCTATTAAACAAGTTGCTGACTTGGCTATTGCGAATTTCGGGAAATTACCCATGGCAATAGGTACAGGTGGTGTACCCGATGTAGCTCAGAAAACACTCCAAGCTGTGGGAATGGAAAAATATTTCAACATTATTGTGACATCTCGTGATGTTAAAAATTTCAAACCAGCACCCGATACTTTTTTAGAATGTGCTGAAAGATTGGGCATTGAGCCTCAGTTTTGCCAAGTTTTTGAAGATGCTGAAGCTGGACTACAAGCTGGGATTGCAGCAGGAATGATTACTACTGATGTGCGACCATACTACGACAATACTTTGTAATTTCAGTTTTTCAAAACCTAGATTTCTCAAACTTATCCAAAACGGATTAACAATAAATGCTTATTTTTGCCCCTCTTTTAAATCAAAATAAGTTTATGAAGCATATTTTCGTAGCCGCCATCATTGCAATTTCAATGTTGAGTTGCGATAAAAAAACAAGTGATAGCAACCAGAAAATAGATACAGTAGCTCTTGGTACAGGCGAACAAAACTATGCGCGGTTTCTTTTTGAAGAAACAACCTACGATTTTGGGAAAATTAAACAAGGTGAAATAGTAAAGCATATTTTCAAATTTAAAAATGATGGCGAAAATCCACTCATCATTTCTGCAGCACAAGCTTCGTGTGGATGCACCGTACCCGAATACACTAAAGAACCCCTCGCTCCTGGTGCTGAAAGTGAGATAGTAGTGCAATTTAACAGCACAGGTAAAATGGGAGTGCAAAACAAAACCGTGCAAATTACAGCCAATACATTGCCCAATACTACCACGTTGGTATTGAAGGGAATAGTAGAACCCAAATCCGACACCACGAAAATTTCAAAATAGTAACCAATACACTTTAATTAATAAATAATAATGAATTTCAATTACATTCTTTTGCAGGCTGGTGGTGCAGGTTTAGTGCCAAATTTAATTTTTATAGGAGCTATAATAATTGTATTTTACTTTTTCATGTTACGCCCACAACAGAAAAAACAAAAAGATCAAAAATCATTTCGCGAAAATCTAAAAGTAGGAGATAAGATAGTAACAATTGGTGGGGTGCATGGCAAAATAGTAGAGCTAGATGGCGATTTAGTGATCATAGATATTGATCGTGGTGTGAAAGTTACCTTCGAGAAAACTTCTATTTCAGATGAGTTAACAAAAAAATACCAAGCTAAAGCCTAACCGCCATGGCTGAGAATATACCCAAAAGACCATTTTTACTGGCAGGCAAAAAACGAAAAAAAGTAACTACTATAGTTTTTTGCCTGCTCGTGGCCATGGTCTTTTGGTTTTTTAATGCTTTGAATAACGATTATTCGGCAGTTATTAATTATCCAGTAAATATTAAGTACAACCCTACCGATTATGTACTTGACTCAAAATCTGACAAATATGTAAAACTGAGTACTGCCGGCTATGGCTGGTATTTACTCTATTACAGTCTGGGAATTGGCATAGACCCAATTAATATTTCATTGAATCAGTTTGTAGATAATCAGTATTTCCCTGATAATAAATTGCTTGAAATAGCCAAAATACATTTGCAAAATGTAGAAGTGAAGCAAGTAGTTTCCGATACTTTCAGAATAAATGCTGAACCCAAATCCAACAAACGATTTTTTCTTCGCTTAGATACTAAGCGAATTAATCTTCCAAAAGGAAAGCAAATCGATAGTTTAAGATTAGAGCCGCAATTTATCACGTGCTATGGGCCTAAAAACGAACTCATAATTCTGCCCGATACCATTTCATTTGCCCTCCCAGATAGTTTTGTTGAAAGAGATTTCAGTAGCCAAGTTCCTGTTCACTATCATCCTTCAAAAAATATTAGGCAAAACACTTCTTCTGTAAAAGTCAGTTTTAAGCTCAAATAACTTTATTTCACAAAATAAAAATGCTAAAAATTGGCGTAACTGGTGGAATTGGCTCGGGGAAAACACTTGTGTGCAAGGTGTTTGAAACTTTGGGCGTGCCTGTTTATTATACTGATTTGCGTACTCGTAGCGTTCAGATTTTCGATGAAGAAGTAGTAAAAGGGATCAAAGCTTTGTTTGGAGAGCAGGCCTATTCATCTCCACTGCAGTTGAATAGAGAATTTATTGCCGGAACTGTATTTAACGATAAAGAAAAACTGGCAAGTCTTAATGCTTTAGTTCACCCGAAAGTATTTGCAGATTTTGAGAATTGGTGTCACGAGTACGAAAACCAACCTTACATTTTAAAAGAATCGGCCCTTACTTTTGAAACAGGTTTCAACCAAAAACTCGACAAAGTAATAGTAGTTACAGCCGATGAAGACACCCGAATTAAAAGGGTGCTTCAGCGCGATACATTTAGAACGGAAGCCGATATAAAAACCATTATCGAAAGGCAAATGCCTGAAAGTGAGAAAATTAGATTGGCTGATTTTGTGTTGAGAAATGATGAAAAACAGCTTTTGATTCCTGAAGTTCTGAAATTGGATAAGCTGTTTCGTGAATTATAATAATACTGGGAAAGCAGGTATTATGAATTTCTCAAAAGGGGCAAAAACATATTTGCTAATCAGCTAAAAGATAGATTTTTTTGATTACTCTACTATATTTTTTATACTTAACCTTATCGGCAATACTACCCACCAAATGGCAAGCAACACTACCAAGCCAATAATAATAGGTTGATAAAAGTTGAAACTATTGAAGCCTATCACATTTACCAAAAACAACGCTAAAAATATAAATATGAGCAACAAGTTAAAGATTAGGTTGAAGCTGTTTAGCCAAGTTTCGTATATTTCGTGTAATGCTTCTTTATGTTCTATTTCCTGATTCCAATAAGGTTTGTTTGCTGCAGGTAAAACCGAAGCGGGTAAATTAGAAACTATTTTTTTTAAAGCCTGAATCATTATATTGAATACAAAAAACAATCCCCCGCCCACATAAAACAACCATTCTTTCGATCTGAATTCCTGCATTTCTATATTTTTTGAGTAGCCAATGGCGACCATCGAGGGAAAAACATAATATGTGTAAAGTAAAATGAGAATAAAGGATACTACCGATATATAAAACAGAAATTTTACACCTGCTGACATAATTTTATTTGCGTATTTTGCTGCAAAATTAATCCAAATACATGGAACTCATTGCTAAATACTTTCCTAATCTTTCGGCTGTGCAAAAAAGCCAGTTTGAACAACTTATGGATTTGTATTCGGAATGGAACGAGAAGATAAATGTAGTTTCGCGCAAAGACATTGAAAATTTATATACCAATCATGTGTTGCATTCTTTGGGTATTACCAAAATTATTCAATTCAAGCCACAAGCAAATATTTTAGATGTGGGTACTGGAGGTGGATTCCCAGGCATACCTTTGGCTATATTATTTCCCGAAACTAATTTTCACTTGGTAGACAGCATTGGCAAAAAGATAAAAGTTGTAAATGAGGTGGCACATGAAATAAAGCTAAAAAATGTAGTTGCCGAGCAATTGAGGGTGGAAGAGCTTGACGCAAAATACGATTTTGTGGTAAGTAGAGGCGTTACTTCACTCAAAGAAATTATTGGTTGGAATTTGAAAAACATAAAGAAGCAATCAGTACACGAAATGCCAAATGGCCTCATTTGCCTAAAAGGTGGCGACAGATTGATTGAAGAAATTGGCGAAATACACCTCCCTGTCAAATCGTGGCTTTTGAGTGATTTTTTTCACGAGGAATTTTTTCTGGAGAAAAAAGTAGTGTATGTGAAGTTGGTGTAGCTAACCTTTAACTTCCAGTTATACTTCCACCAAATGAAATTGCATCCTGCTTAAATTGGCATAATAGCCATCTTTTACTAAAAGTTGTTCATGCGTGCCTTGCTCTACTATATGCCCTTTGTCTATCACTAATATTTTATTGGCATTTTGAATGGTAGAGAGCCTATGGGCTATCACAATAGAAGTTCTGCCCTTTAGCATTTTTAAAAGCGCATTTTGAATCATTTCCTCCGTTTCAGAATCTACTGAAGAGGTAGCTTCGTCAAGCACCAATATTTTAGGATTATACACCATAGCCCTTACAAAAGAAATCAATTGCCTTTGCCCAACGGAAAGTGTAGCGCCTCGCTCCATTACTTCGTAATCGAACCCACCAGGCAACTTTTCTATAAATTCCAATGCTCCTACAGCTTCGGCAGCCTTTCGAATTTGTGCTAATGAAATATCTTTGTTACCTAGACTAATATTGTTTTTTATCGAATCGGAAAATAGAAACACATCTTGCAACACCACTCCAATTTGTGTTCTCAGGTAGGGAATGTCATATTCAGTTAGGTTTATTCCATCTATAAATATCTTACCTTCATTTATTTCATAAAAACGATTGAGCAAATTGATGATAGACGATTTTCCTGCTCCCGTAGCACCCACTAAGGCCACTGTTTCGCCTGCATTTACCTCAAATGATATATTTTTCAATACATAATTATCATCCATATAGGCGAAAGATACATTTTCAAATATTACCCCACCATCGAATTCTGCGGGCTGATAGTGGCCATTTTTAGGCAAATATTCGGTGGTTTCAAGCAGCTTCATCACCCTTGCCGAGCCTACTATTCCCATTTGCAGGGTGTTGAATTTGTCGGCAATTTCGCGAATAGGTCGAAAAAACATTTGGATAAACATTATAAAAGCCACCAAAGTGCCGAAGGTAACTTCTTCATTAATCACACCTCTGGCTCCCCACCATACTAATAAGCCAATTCCTGCGGCACTCAATACTTCTGCCACCGGAAAGTAAATCGAATAGTAAAATACCGATTTTAGATTCGCATTTCGATGTTGCTTATTTATCATCTTGAATTTTTCATATTCTCTTTCTTCACTGTTGAATATTTGTACAATGTTCATTCCAGTGATATGCTCTTGCACAAAAGTGTTGAGGTTGGCCACGGCTGTGCGTACATCATTAAATGATTTTTTTACTTTCTCTTTGAATATATAAGTGCTAATGAGTAAAAAAGGAATTACAGAAAGACTAATTAAAGTCAGTCGCCAATCCATATAAAGCATAATTGCCATGATGAAAATGAGTTGCAATATTGAGCCGGCTATATCGGCCAAGCCTTCGGTGAAAATATCGGAAATGGTTTCTATGTCGGAAATATTGCGTGTAATTAGCCTGCCAATGGGTGTGCGGTCGTAAAATGAAAGTTTGAATTGCAACAAATGAGCATACAATTTTTCTCTGATATTGCTAATAATATTTGTGCCGAGCCAAGCCGACATAAATGCGGTGCCATAATCGATAAATGCTTGAAGAAAGAGGATGGTAATTAAGGCAATCGTCATCGAAAGTAGGCCCTGGGCATTATTGCCAAGCATATATTTGTCGATAGTAAGTTGCACCAAATAGGGGCGAACGGGAGTGAGTAAACCACCTGCTAATGTGAGGAAGACCAAACTGTAAAACACTTTACTATAAGGCTTTACAAACACATATACTTTAGCTAATATTTCTCCATCAAACACCTTTCCGCTATACTCTTTATCTTCAACTGCCATTCAGATTTTGCTTTTCGCTTAAAACACGATATAATCTAAAGGGTTCAACGGATGCCCTTTGTACCACAATTCGAAGTGCAAATGTGGTCCGGTGGTAAGTTCGCCCGAATTGCCAATTATGGCCACTACCTCGCCAGATTTCACTATTTCGCCTACTTTTTTTAATAAAGAGGCATTGTGTTTATAAACTGAAATCAAATCTTCATCGTGCTGCACCACGAGCATATAGCCGGTATCGTAGCTCCAACCCGAATAAATAACCGAACCATCCGACACAGATTTGATTGCCTCATTTTCTTTGGCCAAAATATCTATTCCATAATGTTTGGTACGAGCATCAAAATGGTTGCTCACCAAGCCCGATATTGGGGGGAAAAAATATATATCTGAAAGGCTGCTCTTTTTTACTGTGGCTATTTCTTTGCCTATATTTTTGCTAAAATTTTCTTCAATACTTGTGTTTTCAAATTCCTCTCGCAATTTCACCTCAGCATCTTGCAATTGGTCTTTATGTTTGGCAAGCACAACGGTATTTTCTGTTCTAGTTTTAAGTTTTTGAGTTTCCAAAGGGTCATTTGCCCCAGTGAGCATATTTTTAAAGCTCAAAATAAAGCTGTCTTTGCGTGCTACTTCTGTTTCGAGTGAATCTACTGCCATACTCAATCGCGCAACCTTTTGCCTAATGGCTTTGTCTTTTCTCATTTCATCTGAATAATAGCTGTCTATCCACTTGAAAAAACTCACCGATAAAAACGAAGTAACCAAAAGTAACACCACAGTAAATACAAATACTTTTGCATAATTTACCCTGAAACTCCTTCGCATTGAAAAATCATCGTCATTGCGAACCACCACTGTAAAATTGGTAGTAAGCCACTCATATATTGTCCGCTTATTTTTCATTGGTATTGAAATTAGTCTCGTTTACTATAGTATCAATCTTTGTAACTCAATATCTAATTTAGGTGATAATTATGATTAAATCGTATCATAAATGTTATTACAAAAATAGCAAAATTGGCGGTTAAGAATGTGGAAATACTGTTAAGGATTAAATTTTAATTAATTTCATACAATTGGTTTGCAAGGCTATGATTATATTCTATTTTTATAAAAAACTTTTCCACAATAGTAGAAGCTAGGAACAAAGCAATGCAAAACTGTGTAGAAGGACAATAATATTAATAAAAGTAAGCACGGAATATGCTACATTGGCTATACGACCCAAAGAGGAAAATAAGAAGATTTGCAGAAGAAAATGCCAAAGCTCGTCCTGAAGCGGTAAATGATCCTTTGGTGCTTCACATTATGAAATTGGCCAGCCAAAATGGTATGCGACCTAGCGATGTAGATAGTTTAGCAGAAGAGCTAGATCCCGAGAAACTTGCCATTCCCACTGATAATGAAGGCAGATTTGAATATATTAATTATATTATGAATGTATTGCTCGATGATTTAAATTTCGATTCGGCCGAGAAAGATTTTTTGAAAGAACTTGCTATAGAAATAGGGCTTCCAATTGAAAAGATTCCTTATTTGATAAAAGTTATTTATGATGGCTTGAAAACAGAAATTCCATTAACAGAAATAAAGATCTCATTTTTTGAATTATTAGGTAAATAGAGATACTAATTTTTATATTTGGGTAGCTTTATTTACACTTTTGTGCCAGTACAAAGACATTTATTTTTAGCTATTTTTTCCTTATTTTTTTTGATAGTTCCGTTTGCCCAATCGCCCAGAAAACGACTTGAACTTGAAAAGGAAAAGCTCGACAACCAACGAAAGCTTGAGGAAGCAAGTAAAATACTTGGCGAAACTCGCACAAAAAAAACGGCTACCATTGGCCAACTCAATGTAATCGCCCAACAAATAAAGGAAAAAACCAATCAGATTGGCATCTACGAAAAGGAAATCCACATTATAGATATTGAAATTAGGCAAACTGAAAATTCTATCAACGACCTTAAAATTCATCTTCAGGAGCTCAAAAAAGAATATGCACAGATGATTTATAATACTGCCAAGGCCAACGATACTTACAGTAAGCTCATTTTTTTATTTTCGGCTAAGACATTCAATCAACTAGTGCAACGCATCAAATACTTTCAATACTATTCGCAAGCCAGAAAAAAGCATGTAAAACAGATAAATAAAGTGGCCACTTCGCTCAATGCAAAGCGGAAACTATTGTATACTAAACGTATAGAACGATCGCAAGTGGTGCAAAATGTAAAGCAGGAAAACACCAACTTAAGCGGGATGAAATCGGAACAGGAAGTAGCTGTGGCCGAACTTTCGAAGCGGGAAACACAATTGCTTGATGAACTTGAAGAACGCAAAAAAAATCTTAAAAAGCTTGAGAAACTCATTACCGACCTCATAAAAAGGGAGATGGAGAAAGCTGCAGCAGAATTGGCAGCAGCCGATGCGAAAGCAAAGCTTGAGAAAAAACCCAAGCGAATTCCTGAAACAAACTATGCCACTTCCAACTTTGCCGCAGCTAAAGGGAAGCTGTTTTGGCCTGTTCAGCAAGGGTTTGTGTCCCAAAGATTTGGTCGATTTCCTCATGCGGTGTTAAAGCAGGTAATGGTTGAAAACTTAGGTGTAGATATTCAGACGAATAAAGGCGAAAAAGTGCGAACCGTATTTGATGGTACAGTAATGGCTGTGGCAGAAGTGCCGGGCATGAATCAAATAGTGATGGTGCAACATGGCGAATACTATACTTTTTATGCCAAATTGAAGAATGTAATTGTGAAAAACGGGCAAAAAATCAAAGCCAAAGAAATGATTGGCGATGTGTTTACCAATGAAGATGAAGTTTCAGAAGTACAATTTCAAGTATGGAAAGGCAGCGAGAAGCAAGATCCAGAATTATGGCTGTATGACAAATAGAGATATTTCTATTTTATTAAGTCTTTATAGCTAATAAGCTTGATTTTTTTATCGCGAATCATTTTTTTAACTCTTTCACTAGTCCAGACATTGGTAACGATTTGGCGATTTTGAGCTACATTATCACCTTCTTTTACATAAATGGGCTTCATTTCCTCATTGTCATAGCCAGGATGTTCGACTGTAATATAAGTTCCTGGCTCTAATTTTTTAATTTTTGAAATAAAATCATTTTCAGCTTCTTTCAATGATTTATCGCTATTAACACCCCAATTAACCAACTTAATTTTATTCCCTAAATCAAAATATAGACCATATTCTTTGGCAAGCTTTTCTGCTATGGATTTGGTTTGTTCATTGGCATGAGTACAACCCATGTGGCCCGATAAATGTGAAAGTTGTGGAATATATTTTTTGGCTGTCTCTATTTGCTTGCGAAACTCCACTTCTATTTCACTAGGGCTAGGGTTATTTTCCAATAAGAAATTTCCTTCGTTGCTTGGATACATGTCATTCGGCCATATAAATGGACAAAAATAACCATCTTTATTTACCAAGGTTTTTCCATCGGTCATGGGGCGCCATTTCATGTTTACCCACTCACTTGTTAGGCACAGATGCACTCCTACATCATATTGAGGATATTTTTTAAGCAACTTCACAGCTTCCGGAAACCAAGGGGATGGAACAAGGATTTCAACAGATCGTGCAATTCCATTTGTGAAAACATCTATGCAAGCATTATTCACAGCATGGCAAAATCCAATGTCATCGGCTCTTACAAGTAATCTTATTTCTTTATCTGCCTGACCATTTACGCGATGAACAAAAATAAGGATTAAGGCTGCTAGGTAATATTTATGGATATGCAAAATTTATATAGATTGATTGATGAATTTTTAGCAAGATATAGAAGGTTATCGGTTAATTTATATGGTTGTATTTTATGAGTTAAGGCGGAATCTTTAAAACGAACAGATTCAATATTTTGTTAAGAATTTAATAAAGCTGAAATTTGACACTCCACTATAAATCTTTTAGTTGGACTACAAAATATGATATATAAAATAGAAGAAGAATTAGAGAAAAGAATACTGATTTTGGACGGTGCAATGGGCACCATGATTCAACGCTACAATTTAGAAGAGAAAGACTACCGAGGAGAACGCTACAAAGATTGGCACGTTTCCATCAAAGGCAACAACGATTTGCTCGGAATTACTCGCCCTGATATTCTCGAAGAAATTCATAAACTGTATCTCGAAGCTGGTGCAGATATCATTGAAACCAACACATTTTCAGGTACTTGGGTAGCCATGGCCGATTATGAAATGGAAAAAGAGGTCTATGACATTAATTATTACAATGCCAAAGTAGCTCGCAAAGCAGCTGATGATTATACAAAACTAAATCCTGAAAAACCTCGTTTTGTGGCTGGGGCAATGGGTCCTACTACCAAACTGGCTTCTATGAGTCCAGATGTGAACGACCCAGGTTATAGAGCCATCACATTCGATCAATTGGTAGAAGCCTACACTACTCAAATCAAAGCTTTGATTGATGGTGGAGTAGACATGCTACTTTTTGAAACCATTACTGACACCCTAAATAGTAAAGCGGGAATAGTAGCCGCAATGCAATTATTCAAAGAACTTTCCGAGGGAGATTGCTGCTTTATCTCACCCATAGATGGAAGAAAAGTCTTTCTAAATGGAGGCGACAGCATTCCCCCTTCGGGGGTTAGGGGGCTTCCTCTCATGATTTCCGGAACCATCACCGATGCTTCCGGCAGAACATTGACAGGGCAAACTACCGAAGGTTTTTACAATTCTATTTCCCATGCAGATTTATTGTCTGTTGGATTAAATTGTGCAATGGGTGCTGCCGATATGCGTCCTTATTTGCAAGAATTATCTCGCATTGCATCATGTTATGTTAGTATTTACCCCAATGCTGGCTTGCCCAATCAGTTTGGGCAATACGATGAATCACCTGAAATAATGGTGGAAAAAGGTGTGCACCAAGAGTTTATAGATGCTGGATTTGTAAATATTCTTGGGGGATGTTGCGGTACTACCCCAGACCATATTCGTGAAATGGCGAAAATGGCAAAAGGAAAAAAACCTCGTCAAATACCAGTTATTGAGCCAAATATGCGATTGAGTGGACTCGAACCCGCTACATTTAATGGACAAAGTATGTTTATCAATGTGGGTGAGCGTACCAACATTACGGGTTCGGCAAAATTTGCCAAATTAATAAGAGAAGAAAAATTGGAAGAAGCCCTAGCTGTGGCTCGTGAACAAGTAGAAAATGGTGCTCAGATAATTGATATAAATATGGACGAAGGAATGATAGATTCCGAAGCCATGATGACACGTTTTTTGAATTTGATAGCTGCCGAACCAGATATTGCCCGTGTGCCTGTGATGATTGATTCATCTAAATGGTCGGTGATTGAGGCTGGATTGAAATGTTCGCAAGGGAAAGCAATTGTAAACTCTATTTCATTAAAAGAAGGCGAAGAAAAATTCAAAGAACTAGCCCGAAAAGTAAAAATGTATGGAGCTGCCGCTGTGGTAATGGCTTTTGATGAAACTGGTCAAGCCGATAGTTTTGAGCGCAGAATACAGATTTGCAAGCGTAGCTATGATATTTTGGTAAACGAGGTAGGGTTTTTACCTCAAGATATTATTTTCGACCCTAATATTCTTACCGTTGCCACAGGTATGGAAGAGCATAACAACTATGCAGTCGATTTTTTTAATGCTACCAAATGGATTCGTGAAAATTTGCCACACGCCAAAGTGAGCGGTGGTGTTTCCAATATTTCTTTTTCTTTTCGGGGAAATAACGTCATACGTGAAGCCATTCACTCTGCCTTTTTGTATCACGCCATCAAACAAGGCTTGAGTATGGGTATTGTGAATGCAGGGATTATTCCACTGTATGACGATATTCCAAAAGATATGTTGGAGTTGATAGAAGATGTATTGCTCAATCGCAGGCAAGATGCCACTGAGCGTTTAGTAGATTATGCAGATTCAATCAAACATATTGGCAAAGATGTAAAGGAAAAAGTAGAAGACGAGTGGCGTAGCTTGCCTGTAAAAGAACGCCTTGCCCATTCGCTGGTAAAAGGAAATGATGCATTTATTGATGCCGATGTGGAAGAATGTCGCTTGGCATTCGAAAGACCAATAGAAGTAATAGAAGGTCCGTTGATGGATGGGATGAACGTGGTAGGTGATTTGTTTGGAGCTGGTAAAATGTTTTTGCCCCAAGTTGTAAAGTCTGCTAGGGTAATGAAAAAGGCTGTGGCGTATCTGCTGCCGTATATTGAGGAGGAAAAAAGAAAAAGCCCCCAAACCCCCGAAGGGGGCTTCAGCGAGGAGCAAGTTCAAGAATTTGATGTTAAAATAAATGGATTGAAAACCGCTGATCCGTTTATTTATTCTTTAACAAAAACTTACGCTGAAAAACACAGAAACAACCCAACAGAAACCGAATCGATACTATGGAATGCACTTTCAGGTAAGAAACTAGATGGTTTAAAATTTAGAAGACAACACATATTAGGAAAATATATTGCCGATTTTGCTTGTTTGAAGAGTAGATTAGTTATTGAAATTGATGGATTGACACATCAATTACCAGAAAACAAAGAAAACGATACAACCCGTACTGAATGGCTTGAATCTATTGGATTTAAAGTAATTAGGTTTACAAACGAACAAGTAATTGGAGATTTTGAAAAAACTGTCGATACGATAGCAAAAATTGCCAATGAACGTGCGGTCGGAGTTCCCCCTTCGGGGGCTAGGGGGCAAGGTAAGGTACTAATGGCTACCGTAAAAGGCGATGTACATGATATTGGCAAAAATATTGTAGGCGTGGTAATGGCTTGTAACAACTACGAAGTGATAGATATTGGGGTGATGGTGCCACCTGATAAAATTATAAGAATAGCCATCGAACAAAATGTAGATATAATTGGACTAAGTGGTTTGATTACGCCTTCGCTTGATGAAATGGTACACATGGCAAAAGAAATGCAGCGCCATGGTATGAAAATCCCGCTTTTGATTGGAGGAGCTACTACTTCACGCATACATACGGCTGTAAAAATAGATCCTCAATATGATGGGCCAGTAGTGCATGTGTTGGATGCTTCTCGCTCTGTGCCAGTGGTTTCCAACCTATTAGGAAAAGACACCAAAGAAGACTTTTTCTTGAAAACTAAGTTGGAATACGCCAAAATGCGTGAAGACTATGCCGGCAAGCAGAAAGAAAAAAACTTTATAAAAATAGAAGAGGCTAGAGTCAAAAAATTCAAAACCGATTGGACGACTATTAACCCAACAAAGCCTTCATTTTTAGGAAACAAAACGTTTAATAATTATCCTTTAGAGGAAATAGCCAAATACATAGACTGGACACCATTTTTTCAAACCTGGGAATTGCATGGCAAATATCCAAAAATATTGACAGATGAAGTAGTAGGGGCTGAAGCCACAAAACTTTACAGTGATGCACAAAAGATGTTAAAGCAAATCATAGACCGAAAAATGATTCAGGCAAATGCAGTAGTTGGTTTTTATCCTGCTAATGCAGTAAATGATGATGATATTGAGTTGGATTTGAGTGTGTTGCAGGGTGGTGTTATTGATAGCGATGTAGAAAACAAAAAAGCCTCGAACAAATGGCTGCCCGAAGCTTTTTCCGTACTCTCCACTACCAAGCAGATTCCCGGTGCAGACCTCTTTGATGTTTATGATAATCAGACCAACACCAAATTCGATACAGATATACAAAAACCTACTGAAAATTCAAAATTAAACATTGCCACTTCCAGCATAAAAGGAACTGGAAGTATATTAGACTTTAGCAAAGAAGAAAGATTAATATATATAGAAAATTGCTTAAAAAACGATGAATATTATGATGAGTCATCTGGTACTTTTGAGCAACTTTCAGAATTTACAAATTCATTTATAGAAAAATATTTTCTAATTAATTATTCCAATCCATATTTATCAGGCTTTAATGACGAAATTGCTTTTGAACCTGATGAAAAATCTATTGAAAGAGAAGGATATTTGGTTTCACAAATAAAATATGCCCTACATTTTGTAACAGGAGATACTGCCAATGAAACTAGAACATTAGATAAATCAAAAGTTGAAAAAAATGATTTGATAGTTGATACCCTTCAATTTGCAGACGAAAAATACTTACAAAGCAAAAACAATAGTATTATTTATGTTAAAAAATTAAATCAAAAGACTCATGGTGTAATGGCTATGCGTATTGAAGTGGATAAAAATGGCATTTTGAGACCTGTCGCTTTTATGCCAGATTACAAGTTGAGTAGGATTGAAAAAAGAAAAGCTTCGAAAGAGTGGTCTCTCGAAGCTTCCAGACAACTCTCCACTACCAAGCCGCTTCCTGGTGGAGACCTCTTTGGTGATTTTGATAAGCAGATCATCAGCAAATCCAATGCAAATATACAAATATCTCCAGAAAGTTCAAAATCAATAATTGTGGATTCAGGAGCTAAGGGGCTTATGCTTCACCACCTCCGCCAACAAACCAAACGTGCAGAAAACGTACCTTATATGTGTCTGACCGATTTTGTAGCTCCAAAGGAAAGCGGCAAGCAAGATTATATTGGCGGTTTTGCCGTTTGCACGGGCATAGGCATGGAAAAACATATTGAGAAATACGAAAAAGAACATGACGATTACAACTCCATTATGCTCAAAGCCTTGGCAGATCGTTTTGCCGAAGCATTTGCCGAATTGATGCACGAAAAAGTGCGTAGAGAACTGTGGGGATATGCCAAAGACGAGAAAATATCTACCGAACAATTAATAGAAGAAGAATATCATGGAATTCGTCCAGCGCCAGGCTACCCAGCTTGTCCAGACCATACGGAAAAAGCTACTTTATTTCAACTGCTAGAGGTAGAAAAAAACACAGGCATGATATTGACCGACAGTTTTGCCATGTATCCAGCCTCGGCTGTTAGTGGTTGGTATTTCTCACATCCACAATCCAAATATTTTGGATTAGGTAAGATAGACAAAGACCAAGTAATAGACTACGCACTTCGCAAAGAAATGGATATCGAAACTTGCGAGAGATGGCTGAGTCCAGCTTTGGGGTATTAGGTTTTTTAGAAAGCACCTATTTGTAAAATAACACAACAAATTTGTTGTGTTATTTTTTTATGGCTATCTTGCAATCGTATTGTTAGTAATTGATACCAGATTTTGACAATGGAAAATTACCAAAAGGAATTCATCTAGCAACCTTGCAAGAATTTATCGAACGATTTGTGAAAGGAGTAAAGAGAAAACAGCTATATCAAGGTTTGGAAAAACTTATCGCTGATTTGAAAAGTGTAGGCTGCCAAATAATCTATATTGATGGTAGCTACGTAACTTCTAAAATCCAACCAAACGATATTGATGTTGTCGGGATGATAGATATTTAAGAAATAATTATGAGTCTGTTAATAGCAAATTCCCAATTTTATTTGTTTTTAAGCATCCCAGGGTAAATCAACAAAATGAGTACAACTGTGATATTTTCCCCGCCTATTTATAAGAAGGTAGTTCTGCAATTTATTTCGTAGATTTTTTCCAAATAGACAAAGATTCGGGAGAAAAAAAGGAATTATTAAACTTCAAATTTCTTAAAGCCATGATAAAAAATCATAAACAAGCATCAGCAACAAGAAAAGAACTTGAAAAACTAATTTTGGCTAAAACTGAATTATCATCTAGAGTAGAAAATATTGATTTATTTAAATTGAAAATAAGCGAAGATGCTTTTAATAGCCTAGCTGATGATTTGGAATACCAATTGAAAGAGTATGAGAATCTTAAAGAAGGAAATACAACTCACTTAAACAATAAGAGTATTGAAGACTTGCCTTCAATACTTATTGCAGCCAGACTTGCACAAAATAAAACACACAAAGAATTGGCAGAACTTTTAGATGTTTCTGAACAGCAAATTCAGAGATATGAGGCAAATGACTACGAAGGAGTTCGATGGGAAACTTTATCTGAAGTTGCATTGGCTTTAGGGCTTCAATTAAATTTTAATGCTATTGGTATTATGCCAAATAGTATCGAAACTTGCGAAAGATGGTTGAGTCCAGCTTTGGGGTATTAGAATTGTAACTTAATTAACGAATGCAAAACATCTTTTCTCAAAGCGTATTCAAAACTAACCCTACCATTTTTTCGCGCAAAAAGCTGGAAGTTGCTGCCAGAGCGTATCGCATAGATACCATTGAGGGCATTGAAGAGAAAAAGAACAAATTGGCAGGTTGGATTAAAGGAATTCAAGATGGCTCTGTAACATCAAAAAAAGAAGAAGCCATTGACCACGATTTTTTGAATTTGTTTTTTGGCGAAATATTAGATTACGATTGGCGCCAAGGGGAAGAACAACTGAACCTCGAAAAACAAAATAAAAACCAAACCGACAGCAAAAAAGCTGACGGGGCTTTGGGCTATTTTAACCAAAAAACAGGTGAGAAAACAGTAAGAGCAGTAATAGAACTCAAAGATGGGCAAACTGACCTCGACAAACCCCAAAACCGAAAAAACGACCATCGCACACCTGTTCAACAAGCATTTGACTATGCAAGCGATGCAGGTGGAACATGCAATTGGGTGATTGTAAGCAACTTTGTAGAGATTCGGCTTTACAACTACCGCGACCGTGGCAAATACGAATTGTTTTACATCACTGAGTTTTTGGATAATGAAGTAGAACTAAAGCGGTTTTTTTATTTGCTGTATAAGGGGCAACTTATTTCACAAAAAGAATCCTTTGTAGATAAACTTTACAACGAAAGAAGTGAAGAACAAGTAACTATTACCAACAAATTTTATGAAGAATACAAAAAATTAAGGTTAGAAATCTATAATAACCTTCGTTCATTAAATCCTGACATAGATCATTTTGTGTTACTTAACAAAACACAAAAGCTACTTGATAGAATTATTTTCGTGTGTTTTTGTGAAGATGCAATTCCTGAGCTTATTCCAGGCTCTACCATAGCCAAATTAATAGCTTCTTCGCAAGAAAATCCATTTTATACGCCAATAGACCCTATTTGGCAACATGTGAAAGGGCTTTTCAAAGCGATGAATGTGGGTAATACAAAAGCTCGTATTGAGGCTTTTAATGGAGGTTTGTTTGCGCATGATGAAATACTTGAAAACTTATTGATAGATGAAATTGTGCTTGAAAATGTGCTCAATCTCTACAAATGGGATTTTGAAAGTGAGTTGAATGTAAATATATTAGGTCATATTTTTGAACAATCCATCTCGGATTTGGAAAAAATAAGTATTGAAATTTCGCAACAACTCACAGCAGATGGGGGCTCACAAACTATATTTTTAGATGAAAATGCGTTAGAATCGAAAAGTAAACGAAAAAAGGAAGGTGTTTTTTATACTCCTGAATACATTACTAGTTATATCATTGAAGAAACCATTGGCACTTGGATATGGGAACAAAAATTGGATTTAAAATTTGATACATTAGAACCAATTGAACCCAAGGAATACGCTGATTTGGAACGGTTTGATAAACAAACTGAAGCACGCAAGAAGGAACTTACTGAAAAAATTTCTCCACATAGAGAGTTTTGGTTGGCTTTCAAATACAGGCTTGATCGAATTAGGATTTTAGACCCCGCATGTGGCTCAGGCGCTTTTTTGGTACAAGCTTTTGATTATTTGTACAAACAGCAACAAATTATTCAAAACGAAATACTAAAACTTAGGCTCGATAAACTGCAACCAGCCATTCGCCAAGATTGGTGGGATATTCAAAAGCATATTCTTTCCGACAATTTGTATGGAGTTGATTTAAATTTTGAATCAATAGAAATAACCAAGCTTTCGCTATGGATTAAAACCGCCAATCGCAAAAAGAAATTGAGTTTTATTGACAACAATATTATTTGTGGCAATTCTTTGGTAGCTGACCCAGCTATTGCAGGTGAAAAAGCTTTGGATTGGAATGTGGCTTTTAAAGATATTTTGGAAGAGAGCGGGTTTGATATTGTGGTGGGCAATCCGCCTTATGTGAGGCAAGAATTGTTGGGCAAAGCCAATAAAGAATATTATACCAAACAGTTTCCCAACGTAGGCAATGGTACAGCAGATTTGTATGTCTATTTTTATGAACTGGGTCTTAAAGTATTGAAACCAAATGGATTGTTAGGCTTTATAACACCTAATAAATGGTTTAAAACATTGTATGGAAAAGAACTTCGACAATTTTTAAAACCTTATAATGTTTTAAAAGTGATTGATTTCTTTGAACTGGATATTTTTGAAGAAGCAGCTACCGAACCTCAAATTCTTTTAATAAAAAATACTATAAACGATTCTGATTTTCCATATTATTCCGTCTTGGAAGTCAACCAGTTTATCAAAAAAGACATCTTTAATCACGGAGGCAAATTTTTAATAAATATTGAGAAAAAGTATCTACAATCCTCTGAATGGACTTTTGCTAGTATTGACACGCAACTTATATTAAATAAAATTTCTCAAAATGCTATTTTTTTATCTCAATATTCAGATGTTTCAATATATAGAGGAGTAATCACAGGTTTAAACGAAGCATTTATCATTGACACAGAAACAAAAAATAAAATAGTTAAATCTGATCCTAAATCTGGTGAATTAATTAAGCCTTATATAAATGGTACAGATTCAAAGGCTTGGCATGTGGAGAATGAAGGCGATACTTGGTTTATTAATACTTATTTTGACACAGAGATTAGTTCAAAAACATATAAAGGGATCTATAATCATCTAAAACAATACGAGAAAGAGTTAAAAAACAGGCAAGATAAAGGAAAAACACATTTCAATTTAAGGGCTTGCGATTATTACGATAAATTTTCACAACCCAAAATAATTTACATTTATACTGCGCTCGAACATTATTTCTATTTTGATACTTCAGGTTTGTATTTCAATAATTCAAGTTATATGATTTCGAACGGAGATTTATTTCTTAGTTGTTGGTTAAATTCTCCCATTTTCAATTTCTATAAAAAGCAAAAATTTGTGGCTTATGGAAATGCGATTGATGGCGGTAGAAACAAGTTGGACTACAATAAAATGGTAAATGTTCCCATACCTATCGTTTCAGAAAGTACAAAAAAAGAGTTTGAGGAAATAGCCGTAAAACTGCAAACGGTGAGTCAAGAACTTTACAAAAAATCTGCACAGTTCATCTCTCTTTTTATGGCAGATGTTGCTAAGCCTCAATTGTCGGTTAGTGATGCCATCGCTTCCAGCGATGGCATCAGTCGTATATCCAAAAGATTTAGAAACTGGTATTTACATGATTTTGATTGGTTTTTGTCCATAGCCAAAAAAGAAAAAATCACACTTCCTCTCAAGCAAAAAGCCGAATGGCAAAGCCATTTTACCGATGAACTCAAACTTTGTAAGCAACTAAACGATGAGATCACAATACTAGAGCAAAATCTAAACCAAAAAATTTACCAACTCTACGACCTCACGTCTGAAGAGATAAAAGTGGTGGAGGGAAGTTAGAAATTTGTATTATCGTAAATCATTGTAATATTTTATTAATTTGATTTAATTGCTCCTTTATTTAATATATTGACATCAATCTTAGCAAAGCTGTAAAGAAATTTTTTCCGAATCCATCACTTGAAATGATTTATTTTGAGGCCGTAGCCAACGCGCTAGACGCAGATGCAGATAAAATCACGATAAACATAGATCTATATTCTTATTCACAACACGAAACTTTAAAGATTAAAATTACTGATAACGGAAAAGGATTTGGAGATAATAATTTTAATAAATTTTGCAAATTATTAGAAACAGACGAAGATGAAAGCCACAAG